>JAEZDX010000199.1 GCA_023417975.1 Bacillota bacterium | reverse complement strand
CCCGTCTTCAACTAAAAGTGTAATATTTTTTAAGTTCTTACCGGATTTCATAATGTCACTCAGCAGCTTATCCGTAATCGCGCCGGATATTACTATATAGGTTGTATTTTCATGAAGATTTTCGATTATAATTTTTGAAGCATCTAAAGCGGTTAATACTTGGACAGTTTTATAAACAAAATCCTTGAATATAAAGCCTAGACGGGCTTTGCATAATATGGATTTACTTATTTGCAATACATCAAGCTGTGTCTCCGGAGCTATAGAAAGCAAGTTGGCTGTGTGCTTTGTTTCCTTCACTACATTGTATATGCTTTTTCCTAAGGAAGCACCGGTACATAGAATAGCGGCATCAGTTACAAATGGAGACGCTGAACTTTTTCTGCTGATGGCACCATCTACAATTATTAATTTACTGCCATGCCCTAAAAGAGCACGGCACACATTATTTATATCTGTTGTAATGGAAGGACCGGCAAGCTGTATAAAGCCATCACTTAAAGCTCTGGCAATTATAATTTCTCCCATAGGTGTTTGAATACCTGTGGTATCCAATATTTCCCTGGAAATGTCGCTGCATAACAGGTATTTCCTTGAGGTAGCAATATTAGTTCCTCTTTCTACATATATCCTTGGTTTTTCAGTTCCCGTAACCTCATCAATAGCCTCACCATCACGGCCTATGGAAGTAAGGCCAAGTGCAAGCTTCCCTCTGGCCTCACATATAATATGATTTAATACGGTAGTTTTTCCTGAATTTTTGTCCATGCCGATCAATGCCACTGAGTCATATTCAATTATTGTTTCCAATACATTAGCAGCAGTCATCTGGATACCTCATAAAGTTAACCTGTAACCTCTTGTTTTAATTTTTCTCTTTTCTTTCTTTCCAACCCTTCAGGCTCTAAGGCCACCTGCTGATGATTTAACAATCCTGCAATACCAACTCTTTTCACATTGCTTTCACCTCTACACACTTTACAGTTGCAGCCGGGAGTATAGTCATCAGGCTCTTCATAAGTAGTAATTACACCTTCAAAGTTTCTTAATATTACCTTGTTGTAGCCTTGGGAGATTATATAGTTTGGCATTACGGGAATCTTGCCCCCTCCCCCTGGGGCGTCTACTACGAAGGTAGGTACGCAAAAGCCGGAAGTGTGTCCCCTTAAACCTTCTATTATTTCAATTCCTTTGGATACATTGGTTCTAAAGTGACTTAGCCCCACAGAAAGATCACATTGATATATATAGTAAGGACGTACTCTTATTTTCACAAGCTCATGCACTAAAGTTTTCATTACATGGACACAATCATTTACTCCTCTTAAAAGTACAGATTGATTTCCCAATGGGATACCTGCATCTGCCATGAGTTCACAGGCTTTCTTTGATTCTTCGGTAATTTCATTAGGATGATTAAAATGTGTATTAATCCAGATTGGATGATATTTTTTTAGCATATTAACTAGGTTCTCCGTAATTCTCTGAGGCATAACTACGGGAGTTCTTGAGCCGATGCGTACTATTTCTATATGTGGAATAGACCTTAGCTTCTTTATAATATATTCAAGCTTTTCATCTGACAGCAGTAAAGGATCACCTCCGGAAATGAGTACATCTCTGATTACCGGAGTAGTAGAGATATATTCAATAGCTCTATCAATTTGATTCATTGGCAGAGCACAGTCATGTTGTCCCGCAAATCTGCGTCTTGTACAATGCCTGCAATACATAGAACATTGATCTGTAACAAGCAGCAGAGCTCTATCCGGATATCTATGCGTCAATCCGGGTACAGGGGAATCGCCATCTTCGTGAAGAGGATCCTCCAATTCGGAACTGGTCTTTATAAGCTCCGAAGCAGTAGGTATGGCTTGTTTCTTTATAGGGTCAAATGGATCGGTTATATCTATAAGTGATAAATAGTATGGGGTAATGGCCATTCGCAAATTGTTAAGACACTTTCTTATTCCATCCTGCTCGTCCTCGGTAAGTGGAATATATTTGCAAAGCTCTTCCACTGTTTCGATTCTATGAGATACTTGCCATTTCCAATCATTCCAGTCACTATCGGGAATGTGCTTGAAAGCTTCAAGTCTTCTATTAACCTTCATAGTTATCCTCCTTAATGTCATACAGCTACGTATACATATTTTCAAATATTTTATACAAGTCAGGATTCTCTCTAAGCTCCCATAGTGTAATCTCGGCATGGCCTTTAGTATAGCCGTTACCTATTATCATGGTTATATCTTTACCTACACCTTCAGCGCCTAAAGCTGCTTTTGTAAAGCTTGTTGCCATAGAAAAGAAATAAACCGTACCATTATTTTTTACCGGAAGTATGCAGGACATTTCGGTGTTTGGAACATTTACACAGCAAATTGATAAGTCTACTTCTTTCCCATTATTTGCACCCAAAACCTTATTTAAAATATCTACGTTTTTTTGAGCGTCGCCTATAATTGCATTGTGACATAGTTTCAGATTTAGCAGTTTTTCAGCTTGATCGTTATTTATCACCACAGCAATCACATTTCCGGTGGGACCAACGCGTTTCATAGCCTCATAACAGCATAACATTCCTGATTTTCCTGCACCGCCAAGGATTAAAACGCTTTGACCCGGTTTCACGAGTTTTGCAGTTTGTGCAGGTGCACCCGCCACGTCAAGTGCTGCTAAAGCAATATTTTCCGGTATATCCTCCGGAAGCTTTGCATACAATCCGCTTTCAAACAAGATAGCTTTAGCCCTAACTTCAACTCTATCTATGTCAGGTTTAATAGCTACAATTTCATCAATCTTTAGTGGAGTTAGTGACAGAGATACTAAGGTTGCTATCTTATCTCCGACATTCAGGCTGCTGTCTTTTATGTCCTCACCTATTTGTGCAACAGTGCCTATAAGCATTCCACCGGAGCCTGTAACAGGGTTATGCAGCTTCCCTCTTTCCTCAACAATTTCCATAATACGTTGCTTTATCTTTTCTATATCGCCTTCAGCCTCTTCACTTAATTGAGTGAAGCTTGCAGAATCTATATTTAGCGCCTGTACATCTATCAATATTTCATTGCTGAAAGGGTTCATGTCATTACATATTCTTTCAGCTGCTTGAGGCAATACACCTTCTGGTGCAAGCACTCTGTGTGTCCCGTATTTGCATCCCTTTTTCATTCAAAAACCTCCCTAGTTTAATCCTAATATTAACCTTGCTTCCTTGGGTGCAGCTATTTCTCTGCCAAGTTCCTTTGAAATTCGTACAGCTTTTTCCACCAATTCACCATTAGATTTAGCTAATGTTCCTTTTGAAATATAAATATTATCTTCAAAGCCCACTCGAACATGGCCTCCGGATAGTATAGACATGGCAGCCACTGAAAACTCGTATTTTCCTATGCCTGATGCAGTAAAGGTGCTTTCTTCGGGTATACTTCCATGCATAAATTGGAAATCTCTCATAGATGCTCCAATACCGCCATTAACACCAAGCACAAAATTAAAGTGCAAAGGTGCTTTTATATAATCTTGCTTATATAGTCTTAATGCCATATCAATCATACCTTTATCAAAAACCTCAAGTTCAGGCTTTATATTAAGGGATAGAAACTGACTGGAAAAGTATTTTACTGTACTTTCAGTATTGACAAAAATATCATCACCACCGAAATTGCAAGTTCCGCAATCTAAGGTTGCCATTTCCGGCAATAAATATATAGGTTGCAGCCTCTCTTCATTGGACATGCCAACTGAACCACCTGTAGAAGGCTGAATTATAACATTTGGGCATCTTCTTTTTATCTCTTCCATACACAATTGAAATCTGAGCTTATCTTGAGTTGGAGTTCCATCATCTTCACGTACATGCAGATGAATAATACTTGCACCTGCATCGTAGGCACAATGAGCTTCTGTGGCTATTTCGTCAATAGTATACGGAACATGAGGATTATTTTTCTTTGATACTTCCGCACCGCAGATGGCTGCGGTTATTATTAGTTTTTCCATGCAGAGCCTCCTATGCTATGTATTATTTCGTTCTCTGTTTGTTTCTTGGTACAACGCAGGTTCCGGAAGCCTTACATACAATTATTGGCTCCTTTAAGAAATCAGCCGCAGATTCATTTATATCTGTCCTAGGTAATATAATTTTTCTTGCTTCAAATATCATTTTTCTAGAGGTATTGCCTATATGAACAATTTCACCCTCAGCTTCAATGTAATCACCTGCGTACACAGGAGCAATAAATTCTACACTGTCATAAGCTTTAAAAAGACCCTCGTCTCCATCATTTTTTATCAGCAACTCGGTAGCAACATCACCGAAGAGCTGTAATATTTTTGCTCCATCCACCAGGTTTCCACCATAGTGCGCATCCTGCAGGCTCATTCTTACCCTTATTAATGACTTCATAGTTTCCCTCCTCAAATATCAAAAAATTAAAAAGGCACTGAAAGATTTTCAGTGCCAAGCAATTTAATAGATTACGAATAACTTTGCTTAAGCGCCTATTCATGCAATGAAAATCTTTATTTTCATCACATAAATAGCGCTCCATGACTTAAGATTCATGACAGGAATATGATTATATCAGTATTCCCAAGGCTACATTTAAGAACCAATGCAGTCTTTCGGCAAAAAGTACATTCACATAAAGCATCAGATGTTCATATCCTTATCAGCCTTAGGCTACCTTACTAGCTGCGCCTCTATTTATGCATAAATATGTATTTATAGCTTCTATATTATATGAAAGAAAGAAATAATTGTTTCATTCACCGATGAATTTCTTACAAATTTGATAATACACCTTTTTCAATATTTTGAAGATAATTAGGAAAAAAATGACGAAAATTTCATTTTGCAAATAATTATGTTATGAATTTGAAAAAATATCAATAAATTGGTGAATTGTACATTTACAAATGATAAATTGACAATAATCAAAAAAATATATATACATTATTTGGTTAAAAAAATTTTTTTGGGGGAAAATAAGTATATTATGAACTAAACTGAAAAATTAAATTCATAATCAGAAGCAAAAGTTTAAATTATTATGTATGAAAATATTTACATGATTCAGAAGTGAATAATAAATAATGAAATTATTTTATTATGAGAAAAGTATGAATGTTTTGGATTAAAGCTTTAAATTAGACATTTATGCTATACTAAGATTCGTTAAAATAACGGGTTTATCAGGAGGATAAGATGGCTAATTACGTATTGGGAATAACAGCATTTTTTCAAATTTCGGTTTTTGCAGTATTATTTTATTATTTGATACTGTCAGTGTTTGGGCTGTTTAGTAAGGTGAAAAATAGTGAGGGGCCTTCTTCGGGAAAAAGATTTGCATTAATAATTGCTGCACATAATGAAGAGCCTGTTATAGGAAAAATCCTGGAGAGTATGAACAAATTGGAATATCCTAAAGAACTATACGATGTTTTTGTTATTGCGGATAACTGTACGGATAAAACAGCGGCTGTTGCACGTGAGCACGGAGCAGCAGTATATGAACGCTTTAATAAGGATAAAAGAGGCAAGGGATATGCATTAGAATGGATGTTTGATAAGATCTTTAAGATGGATATAAGGTATGATGCAGTAGGTGTGTTCGATGCAGATAATTTGGTTTCACCTAACTTCTTATCGGAGATGAACTCAAAGATGATGGAGGGTTATAAGGTTGTTCAAGGCTATATTGACAGTAAAAACCCTCACGATTCTTGGATAAGTGAATCTTATTCTATATCTTTTTGGGCTTCAAACAGACTTTTTCAATTGGCAAGAGCTACATTGGGGCTTACAAGTCAAATCGGAGGTACAGGTTTCATAGTTGATACATCGCTGCTAAAAAAATTAGGTTGGGGTGCTACTTGCTTGACTGAGGACCTTGAGTTTACCTGCAAGCTTGTGATTAATGGTTATAAGGTTGGCTGGGCACATAATGCCAAGGTATATGATGAAAAGCCTCTTTCTCTTAAACAATCCTGGAGTCAAAGAAAGAGATGGATGCAAGGCTTTACTGATGTTGCCACAAGATTCTTCTTTAAACTTATAAAAAAGGCTGTGAAGGATAGGAGTTTTGTAGCTTTCGATTGTGCAATGTATGTTATTCAACCCTTTATAACTTTAGCTTTAGGCTTATCTGTAATACTAACACTTATACAGAACAGCAGTGGCGGGGTGAATATATTTACTATAGAGCAAGCTTTTTCAGGGCATATATATCTTGACTATGTTTGGAAGACTTTGGGCATAGCACAATTTTTGTTGACCCCATTGGTTATGGTAATGGATAAAAAAATATCGAAAAAATTATTTGGAGTATTGGCAGTATATTCATGCAATGTATTTGTTTTTAGCTTTATATTTGGAAAAGGCGATAAATTAATTGAAATTATTGCAGGTCAAGGATTGTTTATATTGATTTTTATACTGGCAGCAGTAGCTATATCCGGAAAACAATCCGCAAAAGTGTTTGTATGGTATTTACTTTATGGTGTTTATACAATAACATGGATACCAATTACAATACTTGGTATATTGGATAGAAATAATAAGGAATGGAGTCACACAAAGCACGTGAGACAGATTGGAATACAAGAGGTTTGATATTAATAATAGATGCTGGCATATTGTAGCATTAATTCCATGAACTTTATAGTTTAAACGAAAATGATTCGCACATAATATTAGTACAACAAAAAAACTAAACTTGAAGGAGGAATTTACAATGGCAAGCAGAACAAATAGAGTTTTAGTACCACAGGCAAAGGCAGGATTAAATAGATTTAAAGAAGAAGTGGCTAGTGAAATAGGCTTGACTAACTATGCTCAGGTTGACAAAGGCAATCTTACTTCAAGACAGAATGGATCAGTAGGAGGATACATGGTTAAGAAAATGGTTGAATCCTACGAAAAAGGGCTTTAATAAGTAATTAAGTGAAAAACCTTAGGCTGGTTAACAGGCTAAGGTTTTTTTAGTGCATTAATTGAAATCTCTGATATTATTGCTACCTTCTATGTGTACTTTGATATCTGTGATTCCAAGTTGTGTATTGTCTAATAAGTTTTTAATATGAACACTTGGATATTTTACTTCCATCATACGCTCTATATTGTATATATCTATTCCCTGCTTTTTAAATTTTTGAAAAACCCTTATACAGTCATATGTCAATTTGCTCGAAGAAGATTTCTCAATTTGTTTTCTTACGTTATTATCTAGTATGAACCCTTTGTTTTTTGCTTCTATCAAACTTGCAGTGACATTTATGTGTTTATTCAATGTCACGAGTTTACCGTCATATTCAACATTAAGTTTTGTTCGGCTTCTTAATATTTTTAATGAAACTAAGCCGGATTTTGTATTTGGATCATCTGCTAACATAACTCCAAAGTTCCCACCGTGGACGACAAAATTATAGGCTACTAGTTCATCAGAAGTTAATTTTGATACCATTTTATCCTTTTGAAAAACACCGGCTCCATCAAGCTTAATTCTAAAAGGTTCGGGTTGACTTTTTTGAATTATAGGTATTGCAGAAACTTGGCTTCCCAGTAAGCGCTCATTAAAATAGTCATTAAGACGCATTCTGTGAACCCTTCCAAGTCGGCCCTCGGCAATCATTAAATTTTCAAGAAACAGTCCTAAAAAGTGCTCTTCCTCAACATTTGTAGAGATAAAGCTTTCAGGATCCTGATGCTGAGCAAGCACGAATAGGAACATTCTTACTGTAGGTTTTTGATCTCTTTCAAATAAATCTATAAATTTATCTAAGCCAAGTAGAGCAGCTCTTTCCGTAAAAATCAATGCTTTAATCTGAGATATATTTATCTCATTACTGGCTGAAAGTGTGGCATTTATATATGCATCATAAATAGTTTTTCCTTTACCTTTAAAAATAACTTTAATTTCTGATGCTGCCTGCTCTGCTCCGCCTCTAAAAGCCTTAAATGCCTCAATATAGATAACGAGGTCACCAGATTCATCTACGTCGATAATACTGGAAGTGGCAAAGAAGAGTCTATTCATATCTTTATAATTAAAGCAGCCGGTTAATAACAAAATACATAAAATGGGACAGCATATTTTAACTATTTTCATTGCTTTTATCCTCCATGAATATTTTGGATGATATTTTTGACAAGCTGCCGCGTGATATTACATCGTTATATTTGAATTTTTTCATTGTACCCAGAGGATATAAATAAGGGTAATTACAAGTTGTTAATCCGGACAGATGAGCAATAAAAACTACAAAGCTCATAAAAAATCCGGGAAGACCAAGAAATCCTGAGAAGGCTATAAATATTAAGTTCCAAATAAATAACGCTGCATGCATCTTAGGAAGTAAGTATGAAGTTATGGAACTAATAGCTACCACAACTACGGTAACCTGTGAGGATAGTCCGGAACGTACTGCAGCGTCACCTAAAATAAGTGCACCAACTATGCTTAATGTGGGACCTATAGGCTGAGGAAGCCTTACACCTGCCTCTCGGATAATTTGAAAAAAAAGTGTCATATACAATAATTCTACGATGGTTGGTACAGGGACACCGGCCCTAAATATAGCCATTCTGAACAAATAAGTTGTAGGTATAAGCCTGAAGTGATATGTTACAAGTGCCAGATACATACCAGGAGCGAAGGTTGAAATAATAAATGAAATCCATCTTAGAATTCGACCCATATTTCCCATGTATTTATTTAAGTTATAATCGTCACTTGATTGAAAGTTTTCAATAAAAAAGTAAGGAGCAGTAACTGCGAATGGATCACCATCAACTAACACTATGATCCTGCCTTCAGACAACTTAGAGCAGGCAATATCAGGTTTTTCAGTATATCCTATTGTGTCAAAAGGACTGCTGCTTTTACAGAGCTCTTCTGAAATAATATTTGAATCGAACACAAAGCCATTCTTTAGCTTTTTATTTAGATTATTTATTCCGTTTCTAACATAGTCTATTAATTTTTGCGGAGCGCTGCCATCAATATAAATCATTACTGCTAAGGTATTGGATTCCAAACCGACAATCAGTTGTTCTACTTTTAAATTGGGGCTTTTAATACGTCTTC
The DNA here is from genome assembly GCA_023417975.1 of Bacillota bacterium. Classification (GTDB taxonomy): domain Bacteria; phylum Bacillota; class Clostridia; order Clostridiales; family Clostridiaceae; genus JAEZDX01. Next base: position 2,475 of record JAEZDX010000199.1, on the reverse strand, counting down.
TAATAGCAGAAAGATTATCTACTAAAACCTCATTAAACCCTTCACGAGGACCTTTTATAACAGTCTCAGTAATCGGTATATCTATATTTCTCTTGGTAAACCCCTTTGTATCGCACCATAATGCTTTCTCTAAAAAATCGAAAAGTACTATAGTGTTTGCAGAAAGAATTTGTGCTACAGCATCATCAAGTGAAAGAGCATATTCTACAAAGCTGGACATAAGTATGTTTTTCTTAATTTGTTCTATATTGGAGCAAAGCTTAAGATTTTTTATTAGTGGAGCCACTATATATTCACTTATAAACTTTTTATCGCATAAATCATCTATGTAGACAATATAGATGGTTCCTTCATTACAATCTATCTCTCTATATCGTACGCCAAAGTTGTTTTTTAATCGATTCTTTAAATCTTCTATTTTTATTTTAGTCATGAAATATCACCCTATTTATGGTTTACTTTGTTTACGAATAATATGCTTATTATTGTACACAATAATTTAGTAATATTATATTTCAATATTGTGGAACTTAAAGAAATTTTAGGAGTGGAATATATGGATAGATTTAACGGCAGACATTTTGCATTATTGATAATGGGGGTAGCAATAGTCTCGCTAAAAACATATCCGGGAATATTTTTAAGGAATGGGAGCAGAGAAAGCTGGATAGCTATAGTTATAGCATCTTTACTTATTTTCTTCATATACATGTACATAATAAACATATCGGAAAAGAATAGTAGACCAAACATATGTCAGGTATATCAGACTGCTTTTGGTAACATCATAGGGAATATAGCAATTTGCATTTTTATAGCAACCTTAATCCTTACATTGATTGAGTGCAGTTCCGTTGAAGCCAATTCAATGCGTGAAAATATGCTAGTGGAAACACCTAACTGGTACTTTTTGTTGTTTTTTATTATTCCTATAATTTATGTTATATTTAAGGATTTGACTGCAATTGTTATGGTTACTTCTATAGGAATAGTTCTGATCATCTTAGCTGGGACTAATCTTGCTATACTTACTACAAGATATAAGGATTATCATCTTTTGTTACCTGTATTTCATGATGGAAATTACGTAGGTTTTTTTATTTGTATAATAAAGATGCTTGCTCTTTACGGATGTGCTTCTATTGTTTTGCCATATATTCATGTAATCGGAGACAGTAAAAAAGGAATGATTAGAGGGACACTGCTTGGACTGGTAATGGTAATTCAAATGCAGATTGTTTCCGTAACAGGATTGGTAGCTACTTTTTCAATAGAAAGATTAAATGCATTAAATTATCCAAAACTGATACAGACGCAACTAGTAAGTTATTCTCAGTTTATAGAATTCGGAGAGCTGTATGTTATGCTGCAAATTTTAGGAGGATGGATGCTTAAATACATGATTTCATTTTATGCCATACTACTTATCTTTACTAATTTGCACTTGAAACAAAAATATATTAAGTATTCTATATTTATTATAAGTACAATTGTATTTATAGGAGCATATGTGGCTTCAAAAAATCTGTTTGTTTTGTTTATACTGCTTAATTATTATGCATATATATGTCTTGCAAACTTTGTGATAATGCCCACCGTTGCTTATATAATTTTTCATAGGAAGAATAGGAAGACTAAGTCAAGCGCAGGAGCGATGCAGTAGTTTTAGTATGTCTGTTGACAACGGCTTAGGCTTGACAATAATTGGGCGATGTTGTATTATGTATCTGAAATATTGAGTCACGAAGATTCAATATAATTGTTAGAGCATGGTTCAATAAATTTAAAAGATTAGCCACGAAGGTTAATGCCTATGGAAGGTATTTATTCTTTGTGGTTTTTTTGTATATAATAAAATTCGGGGGGAAGTAATATGCATATACCAGATAATTATTTGAGTCCTTCTACTTGCGCCGTATTAGGCGCAGCAATGCTTCCGGTTTGGGGAAGAGCAACAAAAAAGGTGAAGGAGGAGTTAACAAGAAAAAAGATGCCTTTGCTTGGCATAGGTGCTGCATTCTCATTCTTAATTATGATGTTTAATGTACCGTTACCGGGGGGAACGACAGGACATGCCGTTGGAGCTACTCTTATAGCTATTTTAATAGGTCCCTATGCGGCTTCAATATCCGTAACCGTAGCACTGCTTATACAAGCTTTATTTTTCGGAGATGGAGGAATATTGGCATTCGGGGCGAATTGTTTTAATATGGCTTTCATAATGCCTTTTACAGGTTATTATATATTTAAGTTTATAAAAAGTAAGGTAAAAACAGAGAAAGGTAACCTGGTTGCAGTGTTTATAGCGGCTTACGTAGCTATTAATATAGCGGCAGCCTTTGCCGCAATTGAATTTGGTATTCAGCCTATTCTGTTCAAAGATGCAGCAGGAATGCCAATGTATTGTCCATATCCTATCAGTATAGCAATACCGGCAATGCTTATTCCTCATTTGCTTGTAGCAGGGGTTATAGA
>JAEZDX010000192.1 GCA_023417975.1 Bacillota bacterium | reverse complement strand
GAAATAATATAGCAAGGATATGGATGGATCACGGAGCGTGGCCATTTTTAACAACGAAGCTTTATTTGGATTTAAGCGGAGATATGGAGTTTCTTTTAGAGGAACAAGAATATTTCAAGGATAAGCTTATAAACAGATGTACTGATGGCGATATTGCATGGAGTCCGGAGCAAGGAAACAAATTAAAGGATGAAAGAGACAATATATATAAGGGGACAATTCTTGAGCATATATTGATACAAAACCTCACACCCTTTTTCAATGTAGGTATACACAACAATATAAGGTTAGAGGGTGCAGATTGGAATGATGCTTTGGATATGGCATCAGAGAAAGGAGAAAGTGCCGCTTTTACAGCATTCTATGGCAGCAATCTCATGGAACTCTCCAAGCTTTTAAAAGAATTGCATAATAGAAGGGGAATAAGCAGTGTTGCTATAGCGGAGGAAATGAGTATTCTTTTTGATTCACTGCACAGTTCCATAGATTATGCTTCAACAGAAGAAAAGACAAGAATTTTGAAAAGGTACTTTGAAAGCTGTAAAGGTAAGATTTCAGGCAGAAAGATACACATAGACATAGAAGCACTTACTTCGGATTTGGAAAAAAAGGCGCAATGGATATCGGAGCATTTAAGACAACAGGAATGGATAAAGAATAAAGAAGGTTATGAATGGTTTAACGGATATTACGATAATGAAGGGCAGCAGGTAGAAGGAGATCACAAGCTTGGAACAAGGATGAACCTTACAAGTCAGGTATTTGCTATTATGGGGGGAACGGCATCTGAGGAGCAGATAGAAAAAATAATCAGTGCGGCAGACAGATATTTAAAGGATGAGAAAATAGGGGGCTATAGATTAAACACCAATTATCATGAGATAAAGAAAGACTTGGGCAGGCTTTTCGGTTTTGCCTATGGACATAAGGAAAATGGAGCAATGTTCAGTCATATGTCCATAATGTATGGTAATGCTCTATATAAGCGTGGGTTTGCTGAGGCAGGATATGAGGTGTTGAAACTTATCTATGCTCAGTGCATAAACTTTAAGGAAAGCAGGATATATCCCGGATTACCTGAATATATAAATGAAAAGGGAAGGGGTATGTATCATTATCTTACCGGTTCCGCCAGCTGGATGTTGCTTACTGTACTTACGGAGATGTTCGGAGTTAAAGGATATTTAGGAGACTTGGTTTTGGAGCCTAAATTACTTGGAGAACAGTTTGACGAAAAAGCTACAGCATTTGTAAATGCCTTATTTGCAGATAGAGATATAAAAGTAGTATATATTAATGCAAATAGATTAAATGCCGACGAATATAAAATAATTGATATAAAGATTGACGGCAAAAACATAAGCTGTGAAAAGGAAGGTAACAAGTCTGTGATTCCAAGGAAAGTGCTTAATGGGTTGGCAAGAGATATGATACATGAAATTTATGTTGAGCTGGATAGGAAGTAATGAGTCGTATACTAAGCATTAGTAGTAAATTAAAGGAGTGAGCACATTGGATATAAATAATGAGCTTTTGGAAATTAAGGAATATAGAGCAGAAGGCTACAGTCCTGTAATAGATTATGAAAGCTGGAGAGTAGCTGTGTTAAATTATTGTGACGAGCTGCTGCCGGAAAATTTATGTAAAATGCAGAGACATGATGAGAGTGATGAAGTCTTTGTACTGCTTAATGGGGATTTTACGTTGTTTATCGGTGAAGGAAAAGATAGAATAGAATCAATATATGGAAAAAAGTTAGAACCTTTAAAGCTATATAATGTAAAGCATGGAGTGTGGCATACCCATACCTTAGGCAAAGGAGCATCAGTGCTGATTGTAGAAAATAGAAATACAGACCTAAGTAATTCTCCGGAACTGGAATTGACCGAGAAGCAGAAGCTGGAATTAATTCGAGTGTTCAAGGAAATAAAGTAGATAAAAACTGCACCTTTATTACAGGGTGCAGTTTTTTTGCTTTTATATCCTCTATATGGATTTTATGTAAATATATGATTTTAAAATCTATCCTTTTTTACGATATATAAGTAGATGGGTTAAATTATATATAAAATGTTTATTTATGTAAGTACAGAACTTCTGTATAATAATTATATAAGTAAGCTTATGTTATAAATTAAATTCTAAATCTTTTAGGAGGGAAAATATGAACTCGGATTGTATTGAAAGCATGTTAAACACTGAATTGCTGATAAATAGTATTTCAGAAGGACTATGTATATTTAGTGCCTCCAGGGATTGCCACGATTTAGAATTAAATGCTTGGAATAGACAGATGGAGATAATTACAGGATATGACTTGGAAGATATGAATAAAAACGGATTTGACAGTCTATTTTTAACCAAATATGAAAAGACTGTTGAACAATATTTGATAAACTTTTTATTAGATGAAACAGAGACTAAATTAAGTAAGGAATTTTTTATAATATCCAAGGACGGAAAGACAAAAATATTAAGTACAAATGTATCAAAAATGCCCATGAAAAACGGAAATACCGGTGCTATTGCTTTAGTAAGAGACATTACTGAAACTAAATACATACAACAGGAATTAATGGAGTATAAAGAAAGATATAGAAAGATGCTGGAGTTTTCTACTGATGCGGTTTTTATTCATAATAACGGTATTATAGTATATGCAAATCCCAGTGCGGTAAAATTATTAGAGGGAAGCAGTGAAGAAGATTTAATTGGCAAAGATATTATGAAATTTATTGCTCCTGACTGTTATGAGCTTATATATGAAAGAATAAAGCTTACTCAAGCTTGTTATTCAAGTCTGCCAGTAATTGAAGAGAAATTTCTGAGCATGAAAGGAAAAACAGTATATGTTGAAGTAGCAGCAACAAATATCCCTATTAATGGAATTAAAAACAACCTTGTATTTGCAAGAAACATTGGCTATAGAAAAAGCATTGAGAAGGCACTTAGGGAGAGAGAGGCTATGTTGAGCAGAGTTACTGAAAATACTCTCGATCTCATTGCAATATGTGATAGCAAAGGTGTTGTTACTTATGCAACACCATCCCATTTCAATGTATTAGGTTATACGGCTGAGGAATTGACAGGTACAAGACCTAATATGTTAATACATAGTGATGAACTGAATTTTGTGGAAAATAGTTTTGAAAAAATGAAGAAACTTCAACAGATTACAAAAATTCAATGCAGATTAAAATGTAAGAATGGAAATTACAAAAATGTAGAAATATGCGGTAAGCCCCTATATGATAAGGCGCTTTTTCAAGGCTATGTTCTATCCTCAAGGGACATAACGGATAGAATAGGGACTGAGGAAGCTTTAAGGAAAAGTGAGAAAAAATACAGGCAGCTATTTAATAATGTAAATGACTCTATTTATCTCTATAGATTTGATAAAAACGGATTGCCAGGTGAATTTATAGAAGTTAATGATATTGCGTGTAAGAGATTGGGATATAATCGGGAAGAATTATTAAGCATGAATGTTAGAGAATTTAACCCGTTTATCACTGAAAACGATGGAAAGAGCATATCAGAAAAGCTTATGACCACTGGCCAAGAAATGCACGAGGCTATAAACAGAACAAAAGACGGAAGTTATATACCGGTTGAAGTAAATAGCATATTAGTAGAAGTGGATAACGAGCAATATATTTTATCTATCAGCAGGGATATTACGGAGCGTAAGGAAAGTGAAAGAGCTTTAAAGCATAGTGAAGAACGATATAGAATGCTTATAGAGTCTCTTCCCTTTGGTGTATATATAAGGACAAGGGAAAGAATATTATTCAGTAACAAAACGGGCTTGGAATATCTTGGAATTAGCAGTATGGAAGAGGCTTGCGGCAGGATGTTCAGCAGTATAGTGCGACCTCATGATGATTATAAGGAAAATTATGAAAAGACTATGGCCACCGTTGCTGAAAACCAATACTTGTTACCAACTGAAGAAAAATATATAAGACTTTCGGATAACAAGGTTTTAGACATTGAAACAGTAGCTACGAAATGGAACTACGATTATACCGATGATGCATACTTAGTAGTCATAAGAGATATTTCAGATCGGAGAAAGGCAGAAGAACTTGAACGCAGCATGGAAGAGAAGTCAAAACAGCTAAACGAAGTATTTGAATATGAAAAGATGAGAACGGAGTTCTTTGCCAATATATCTCATGAGTTAAGAACTCCGGTCAATGTTATATTCAGTACTATTCAACTTTTGAATTTTAGTATTGACAGAATGAATATAAATAATTTAGCGCCAGAGAAGTTCAAAAAGCATATGGATACAATGAAGCAGAATTGCTATAGGCTTATAAGATTAATCAATAATTTGATTGATGCTACAAGAATAGATTACGGATATTTAGATTTAAATTTAAGTAATAGCGATATAGTCAATGTTATTGAAGATATTACGTTGTCTGTAGCCAGTTATATTGAAGATAAGGATATTGCCTTAATCTTTGATACAGATACTGAGGAGAAAATAATGGCATTTGATACCGATAAAATTGAACGAATAATGCTGAATTTAATTTCTAATGCGGTTAAGTTTACAGAAGGTGGCGGAACTATATATGTGAATATCAGTGATAGAGATAATAGCGTGATAGTTTCTATAAGAGATACAGGTATTGGTATATCGGAAGAAAAGCAGAAGCTAATTTTTGAAAGATTTGTTCAAGTTGATAAGTCGCTTACAAGAAGAAGAGAAGGGAGCGGAATAGGGTTGTCTTTGGTTAAATCCTTAGTGGAAATGCACAATGGAACAATATCCGTAAAAAGTACGCCCGGAAGAGGCAGCGAGTTTATTATAAAGCTCCCAGTATACCTAGTTGAGGAAAAAGAAAGTAATACAGAAGCAAGAAAACTATCTACGCAGGCAAATATTGAAAAGATAGATATCGAATTTTCGGATATTTATTAAAGTAATAAATTCAAATATAAACTCATACATCTGTAATACATAGTTACAGCAATATTTTGATATTGTATAGAATTCGGTAAAACTGCCAACGTTATTAATAAATAATAGGTTGGAGGGAGTTTTATGGCAATGAGCCCTAATGAAATAATAATGGATTTGGAAAGCTATATAGAACTATATGATATGTCATTGTCAAAAGAGGCTAGGAAAGTACTTTATGACATAGAGGAATTCAGTTATAAGTGCAATTATCCTTGCAGATATCCACTGTTTTTTAGCAAAGCAATAAGGAATTGCAAAGAATTTCAGAGATTCATATATTCCAGAGGTATTAATCCAAAGCTTTCTGCAATTCAACTGGAAATGGCTTATTATGATAATCTCAGTACAGATACAAACTATCAGAGAGGTACCATTTTATATTCATGTATACATGAGAGAGAATGGCATCAGAACACGGCAATACTTGATGAAGCAATGCTTGTGTGTGTGAGAGATGAGAGAGCGACGTTGGAAGTAAGAGATATTGTACTCGCGTCTATAAATGTATTTGAAAGAAATTTAAAACAAGGTGAGCAACAGGCTTCATCAAGGTCAACTGATGACAAACAAATAATGTTATTTGAAGTGTGCGGAAAATATTATGACAGCCTTTACATTTCTTTTGAGGATATAAAGAATAATTTTCTCAATTCATCAGCGGGAAGCAAAAGATTTATGCTCCCCGGACACATATTTAGGTAAAATATAAAGCCGCTGATTCGGTTCAGCGGCAGTTTTTTTTATAATGTGTTATCTTTTGAAGCAAGAAGCTTAATAACATTATTCCTATTATACCTATAATCTTTCATAAGCTTGAGAAATTTATCAAAAGCTATGTCTATGTCATTTTCAGTTAATATAGTGCCATATTTTTTCTTGCAATACATTATTAGAAAAGACGAAAGCGCCTCATAGGAAAAACTTAGATTAGTGGAAGCTTTATACTGACCATTGCATGTTGAAGCTATCCGAATCAGAATATTAAAGGCTGAAGTCAGCCATATATATGATCTATTCAAGCCATTATCAGCTTCAGGTAAATCTTGCAAAAGCAGCTGCAAAAAGTCCTTAAGAATTTTCTTTTCCAGCTTTATTCTTGCTTCCGGCAGCATTTGCACATGAATTATTTTAAAGTAATAATCAGTAGTACTATTTATAGGCGTCAAGAGTGTCAGATTTTTTTCATTTAATTTAATAAGCCACACTGAGGTAATAAGGCAGTCAATTATTGATAGGGATATTAAGAAATTCAGCTTTATTTCGCCCTTATTGGTTATTAGCATTTCATTACTATAATTTTCATACTTTAACCTTATTACAAAACTGTTTGTTCTGTATGGCTTTGCAATAATTGCACATATGTCACTATCTTCAGCCAAGGTAAGTTTTGTTATGAAGCTGTCACTATCAATAAAAGCATTTATACCTTTTCCTAGCATGTCTCCAATAATGTTCCCTATACAACTCAGCTGTTCTTGGGAAAAAGAAATTTCCTGCCATTTTGGAGGTCTATAATTCGGAAGGCCGGACAAGGAGGTTTTCATAACAAGGTAATGCGGAATAAGAGAAGCCACTCCAAGCACTATTTTATCCTCTACCGCTGCATTTTTTGTAATGACAATTATATTGCTCTCCATTGAATGTCTGCATTCAATTTTGTTATGAACAATTTTACGAATTGGCACGGCTGCATCGTCATATTGCAATTTTTCTATGTTAAAATCGAACAAATATGTAATAATACCTTTTGAATAATTGGCGTCAAGCAGGAATGCATTGAACTTATTTAAATAACTGCTTATAAATGGCAGGCTGCTCAAGTTCATTCCAACTAAGTTATTAAGCACATTAATCATATCTGCACTCAGATTATTGGAGTATTTAACTAGGAGTTTATATAATTTCAAGTGCATACTCTCGTTGATGAGTTGTGAGTCAGAAGAAGTCCTATTAAACAATAGATTGTAAATGGCAGCCACCTCCTACAACAGTAATGACATAATACTTCAACTTGTTTATAATAATGATATGGTAAAAAACATATGAAGTAAAGAATTTTTAAAACTTATGACAACTATTTACAGGAGGTTAGGATGTATTATTATTTATTCTTTTCATTTATAGCATATGCATTTTTAGGTTGGGTGTTGGAGGTAATATACCATATATATAAAGAGAGACGCCTTATTAACAGAGGTTTTCTATACGGTCCAATATGTCCTATATACGGCACAGTTGCGGTAATGTTAATAGTTGGACTAGCACCAATTCAAGATAATATCCTCTATGTTTTTTTAGCGGGTGGAATAATTGCAAGTATTGTTGAAACATTCACCGGATATATTCTAGAAGTAGCTTTTAATACTAAATGGTGGGATTATTCCAAGGAAAAACTTAATTTTCATGGGTATATATGCTTGAAGTTTTCAATATTCTGGGGATTTCTATCTATAGTATTTATAAAGTTTGTAAATCCACAAGTTTTGAAGATAGTTTATTTAGCTATAAATTACTGGAAGGATGGCTTGTATAGCTTTTTAATTATAGCTTTAGCCGCAGATACTGCGGTAACAATTAACAGCCTGATAAGACTCAGAATGCTGCTTGCAGAACTTCAGGACATATTAAATGAACGAAAGAGTGCCATGGAAAAGCTGCTTGAAAAAGCAATCAGTGCTGAAACCAAATTAAATATACAAGAAAGAATAGGGCAGCTTAGTGAGCTAAGAAAGAGAATACATGAGAGGATAAGCAGCAGACAGAAAGCTTTACTCGATGCCTATCCTTATGTGACCTCAGTAAAATTTAATTCTGCAGTAGAAGAATTAAAGAAAAGAATTGATAAAATAAAGGACAAGGTTAGTAAATAAAAATTGGAAGGACAAGATTTTTCATAATTCTATTCACACCGACAAAAGTCAGTGTTATAATTTACGACAGGGATAAATTTTAAGGAGGAACCGACTATGAAGGAGGCATTCGTAATAGGAATTGCAGGAGGTACGGGTTCAGGGAAGACAACCCTGGCTAGGAGACTGAAAGAAGGGTTTCAGGAAGATGTAATTTTACTTTGTCAGGATTATTATTACAAATCAAACATGAATCTTCCTTTTGAGGAAAGAGTTAAGCTTAATTATGATCATCCCGATTCTTTTGATACTGCGTTGATGATAGATCAAATAAAAGCTCTAAGAGGTTTTGAGGCTATAGATAGACCGGTATATTCATTTGTGGAACATAGGAGAATGGAAGACTCAGTAAAGGAGTATCCTAAAAAAGTTATAATAATAGAAGGAATTCTTTTATTTGAAAACAAAGAGCTTATGGATCTTATGGATATAAAAATATTTGTAGATACAGATGCGGATATAAGATTTATTAGAAGATTGGAAAGAGACACTAAGGAAAGAGGAAGAAGCATAGATTCGGTTATAGCTCAATATCTTAATACTGTGAGACCTATGCATGAAGCTTTTATTGAGCCAAGTAAGAAGCATGCGGATATTATAGTACCTGAAGGCGGTATGAACGATGCTGCTTTTTCAATGATATTGGAGAAGATAAACAGTATAGTTAAGGAAGCATAAAGCTAAATCGCAGAAATTTGCATTTAATGAAGAACCTCAACGGACTTTTAATTATCCGTTGAGGTTCTTTAAATATCGATATATTCACTTTGAAAAAATAATTTCTAAAGCAGCCCTTCTATAATATCATCCTGGGTTATATTATAGAAATAATCCATAAGTTCGAAGGAGGCAAGAGCTTGCCTTATAGCGTCTTCCGAATGCTTTACCCCTATGAGGGCATTTTCAATATGTTCTATATCAAGCTTGCCGAAGAAATCTCCATATATTTTTATGTCCTTTATAATACCCCGCTCTACATAAAGTGAGAATTCCATATTTCCACCGGCAAAGCTCTTTTCATTGGAAAAGTTATATTTTGGAGAACTACCATAATTCCAATCCCAAGTATCATATTTATTCTGTTTAAGTTTTATTATTTCGTATATATCCTCCTCGTCATATTTATAAATTGAAGCCTTACCATACTTACTCATGATAAAGGCCATTAAATGGTTTATAAATTGTTTTATTGTGAGGGGTGAGGATAGGTGCTCATTTACATTTGTAATACGACTGGAAACGGATTTTACTGCTTTGTCTTTAAACTTTGAAGACTTTACATTAAGAGCAGAAGAAATTGCCGACACATTGGAGGAAAAAAGAATAGTCCCGTGATGAAGTACTTTATTTTTAAAGTGATATTGGGCATTTCCGGAAAACTTTCTTCCGTTAATCGTAAGATCATTTCTACCTGAAAATTCAGCCGGAACACCTAAACTTTGAAGTACCTCGATAATAGGTGATGTGAATTTTCTGAAGCTCTTATAAATATCATCTTCTGAAGCAGCGACGAAAGTGAAATTAAGATTACCAAGATCGTGAAACACAGCTCCGCCTCCCGATAGTCTTCTTACAACCGGTATATTATTTCTTTTAACATATTCATAGTTAATTTCAGACAAGGTATTTTGGTTTTTACCTACAATTATGCTTGGGCTATTTTGCCAAAGCATAAAACAGTCTTCCTCGAAATTTTTAAGCACATATTCTTCAGCAGCCAAATTGAAATATGGATCTGTCATATCATTGATTATATAAATCATATAAAGTCTCCTATAACATTATTATTTATTCTCATAAAGGTGAGCTTAATTATTAATCTATACGTACTATAATTATACAATAAATACATATACTGTTGTTGAATTAAGTTTTAATTCAAAGAAATAATATGTGTAGAACTCCAATATAACCTATAATTTATGAAAGAGGTGTATCCATGAGAAAAGCCGTGAGTTTATTAATGCTTGTAATGCTGAGTTTGCCCACAGCCTGTGCCAAGGAGGAAAACTCCAACGGGAAGCCTGTAAACACCGATTCAAATAAATCTGAAAGTCCTAAAGGCATAACCTATAATAGAATAAACTATGTGACTGTAAGTGAAGATACAGCTCCTGTGCAAATAGTAAAAAGTATTCAAGCTCACAAGGAGAAAAAAGGTTTCCTTATATATGAAGATACTGCTGAAGGATATATTTATATAGCAGTGCTATCCGGAACAAAGCATACAGGAGGATATTCTATCAGGATTACAAAGATTGGGGATTCGGAAGGAAAGACGGAAGTTACAGTTGAAGAAAAGACGCCTGGTAAAAATGATATTGTTACTCAAGCTTTTACATATCCTCGTATTATTGTAAGAGCTAAAGGAATAACTACAAACATAGCTGTAAAGGATGCTAAAGGAAATGAATATGGAAAGTTAAATTAAATTTTTAGTTTCATTACAATTGGGCATAAGCTAAATAATGAACTTACAATAATTGATATATTTATTAAATTATGCTACAATAAAGATGAAAATTTTATACAAAGGTCCACATGAAAGTAACGAGAGATATTCTTTAGAATGGCCGAAGGAGCAATATATAGATAAGCCATTATTTATATAGAAACTTTCAGGCAAAGGTATCGTTACGGGATGGAACTCTGAAAAGACTGCATAAGCAGCACCGAAGGAGAAATCATGAAATTTTTTCATGAAAGCTTTCAGGTAAATAAACAGGGTACATGATGGCATAGTATTAACTATGTTCATTATGTACCTTTTTTTATTATATATGACAATAAATTTTTGGAGGTGTTGCAATGGAGGAAATTAAAAAAACGGCATTGTATGATGCTCACAAAAGGTATGGAGGAAAACTTATTGAATTTGCAGGATGGCGGCTCCCCGTACAATACCGAGGAATAGTGGAAGAGCATGAGGCAGTCAGAAGCGCAGCAGGGTTATTTGATGTGTCCCATATGGGAGAAATAATAATTTTCGGATTACAGGCTGAAGAGTTTCTTCAGTATCTAGTGACTAATGATGTAATGGCTGCCAAGGATAATCAAATTATTTACGCACTAATGTGTTATGAAGACGGCGGAGTAGTAGATGATGTACTTATATATAAATATTCACCTCAATACTTTTATGTAGTTGTCAATGCAAGTAATATTGATAAAGATTATGAATGGATTGTTAAAAATTCCGCTGGATACAATGTTGAAATTGAGAATATATCTGAAAGAGTATCTCAAATTGCAATTCAGGGACCAAAGTCGGAGAGTATACTTCAAAAGCTTACCGAAGCGGATTTATCAAAACTTAAATTCTTGAATTTCATCGACAGTACTCATGTTGCAGGCATAAAGTGCTTACTATCCAGATCAGGTTATACAGGTGAAGATGGCTTTGAATTATATGCATCTAACGAGCATATTGAGAAACTGTGGGAGGCTTTACTCGTTTCCGGAAAGGAATATGGACTTGAGACGGCGGGTTTAGGCTGCAGGGATACTTTGAGATTTGAAGCTTGCCTACCTCTATATGGAAATGAGATATCAAAAGATATTACACCTCTGGAAGCAGGTCTGGGGATCTTTGTTAAATTTGATAAGATAAATTTTATTGGTAAAGAGGCACTTTTACGACAAAAAAAGAATGGGCTGCAAAGAAAAATAGCTGCATTTGAAATGGTTGACAGAGGTATTCCGAGACATGGC
>JAEZDX010000093.1 GCA_023417975.1 Bacillota bacterium | reverse complement strand
GCTGTAGGCTCATCAAATATCAGTATTTCAGAATCTCTGTAAAGCATCTTTAGTATTTCCACTCTTTGCTGCATGCCCACGGATATATCCTCAATAACAGCATTAGGATCTACACTCAATTTATATTTATCAGATAATTCCTTTATTTTCTTTGAAGCAGATTGTATATCTATTTTTCCTCCTCTTGTCTTTTCAATTCCAAGAATGATATTTTCCGTTACCGTAAAATTGTGCACCAGCTTAAAATGCTGATGTACCATCCCTATACCTAAATCGTTTGCTATGTTAGGGCTAGTGATTTTTACATCCTTATCCCTTACCTTTATATTTCCGCCATCAGGTTTATATAATCCGAATAATACTGACATCAAAGTGGATTTTCCTGCACCGTTTTCTCCAAGCAAGGCATGTATTTCTCCCGGCTTTACTTGAAGGGTAATGTTATCATTTGCAACAATGCCGGAGAATTCTTTCCGTATATTTAACATTTCTATAATATATTCCATGTCTTCCCCTCCATGGTAAAATAGTCATATTTTTAAAAAAGGAAAACAGACAATTATTCATCCTGTTTTCCTTTTATTGTTATTGAAATTTGATTTTAAAATTCAATTTTAAATATAAGGAGTATACTACTCCTTATATTTTTGTATTATTTTAAAAATGTATTTAACTCATCTTGAGTCTTTGGAACGGTAATCTTTCCGGAAACAACGTCTTTCTTAGCCTGATCAACCTTGGCAACTATATCAGCTGAAAGATTTGGATTCTTTTCAGGAATACCAACACCGTCATCCTTTAAGGAAAGTGTCAATACCTGACCGCCTGGGAACTTGTTGTTCAGCTTTGCATCTATATTATCATAAGCTGCAACACCTATCTTCTTCATTGCTGAAGTTAAAGTTATTGACTTAGTCTTAGCATCATCCCATACACCATCATTGTACTGGTCCACGTCAACACCTATAACCCAAACTGGCTTGCCGCTCTTTGCTCTCTGCTTAGCTTCATTGAATGCTCCTACACCTGTACCGCCGGCAGCAGCAAATATTATATCAACACCTTTATCATACATACCTGCAGCTAAAGTCTGTCCTGCAGGTGCACTGTTAAAGGTTCCCTGGTATACAAGGTTAGTTTTGTCTATTTGAGCCTTTGTTCCTAAATTCTTGTTTGCATATGCAACACCTGCTTCAAAGCCGAACGCATATCTTTGAACTGGAGGAATCTCAGCTCCGCCTATGAAACCAAGCATGTTGGTCTTAGTTGAAAGTGCTGCAGATATACCTGCCAAGAAGCCAGCTTCCTGCTCACTGAAGAAAACACATACAACATTGTCATGCTTTACGAATGTATTTGCATCTTCAGCAGTGTGAGTCTGACCATCAATCAAAATGAAAGTTGTATCCTTATGATCTGTAGCAGCCTTATTTACAGCTGTTTCAAACTTGAAACCAGGAGTAACAACTATTTTATAGTTTGTGTCGATTAATGCATTTATTGCAGTTATGTAATCTGCTTCCTGCTCACCCTTTGGCTGTAGATATTTACTTTCTATAGTTCCCTTGTCGGTTTCATACTTCTTTATGCCTTCCCAAGTACCCTGATTAAAGGACTTATCGTCAATTGTACCTGAGTCTGTAGCCATACCAACCTTAGTCTTTGTAGTTTGGTTCTTTGTTCCTGAATCCGTACCGCTGTTGTCACTCTTTTCAGCGCAACCAACCGCTAATGAAGCTACCAAAGTTGTACACAGCAATGCAGCTAAAAGTCTTTTTTTCATATGTCTTATACCTCCATTTTTAGAATTTCATAACATCTTGTTACACACAACGATATTATAACATATTTATTAATTTATTGTTACTATTATATGTAGAATTGAAATTTTTATTTATTATACAAAATTAACAATGTAAAATGAAAAAATTTTCATGAAAAAACATATATTTTTACACAAATATCAAAAATTTTTCGTTGTTTTTTAAAAGGCATGATTTGAGAGCATTGCATAGACAAAATATGAAAATATTTTCATGCATTTTTTTACATAAAGTTATGAAAGCCAAAATATAAATATAGAGATTCAGTACCCTGAATCTCTATCCTCATTATGGAATGTCAATTACTGTCTATTCATTTCTTTTTTGAACCCTTTCCTGAATCCTTTTTGCTCTTTTTAGTAGACCCGCTCTTACTTTTTCCTTTATCCGGCATAACAATCCCTCCATGCTAAAAAATATATATACAAAACAGCTCCTTGCTGTCTATTATATATGTTAAAATTTATGAGGAGATTCTTTACTTTATTCATTAATCTTTATCAAACTTTCTTATTTTAAGTTTTGAAATTTATCCCACAAGTCAGGATAGGCTTTCTTAAGATTTATTATTTTAAATCTTTCCTTACTAACGAAGGTTTGGATAGTTTTACCCTTTGCAAGTATTTTACCGTCTCTTTTTCTTATAACTTCATAGCTTAACCCAACCTTTACAGGACTCAGCTCTTCCATTACAGTTTCAACAGAAATTTCATCTGCATATTTTGCGCCTTCATAATATTTGCATTGCGTTTCTACAAGAGGCATCATAACACCTTGAGCTTCCATTTCAATATATTTTATACCGGCTCCCAAAATGAAATCTTCTCTTGCTGCCTCAAAATATACATAATAATTGGAATGATGAACAACTCCCATCTGGTCGGTTTCTGCATATCTTACCTTTATATCTGTAGTACTTTTATACATATTAACCCTTCTTTCCCTCACTATATATAGAACACACTAAAATTCTTACATTGTGCTGAGCAAAAATATTCAATCTTCAAGGATTTTTTGCGAAGGCAGAATGTAATAGACTTTTTGTGTTCTATATAGAAAGTAAATATCTTTATTTATAAATCAATATTTATTCTAAACCTTAATATGTAAAAAAACTAGCCATACATAGCTAGTTTTTATTACTAAATACGAATTACTCAAATTATTTGTCTTATTTATAAACCTTAAACCCTGCTATTGCCGCAGCATATTTTATAGGATTTGACTTTGTATTGTAAAAGGTCTGCACATCATTCACCCACAGCGGCACAGTATGATAATGCCTCTTATTTGCTTCCAGCACCCATACATTCAACTGTTCATCTATCATAACATCAAAGCCCAAATCCCCGTAGTTTTCCCCTGTTTCATCCAACATTTCACATACGCACTTACAAGCTGCAATTACTTCTCTTTTCTTTTTAAATATATCCTTCTGACTAAAATTAAAAGCTTTATAGAGTATATCGTCAAAGGTTGAAGTACTGCCCCAATTTGTACAAATATCTCCTCTTGCACCAATCAATGCTATTATACCCGTACACGACCAATTCATAGTATCATCTTTTTGCATTATTACCCTAAAGTCCATATATCTCCCCTTTACACGAAGAGGATTTATACCTTGCTGCACCAAATATCTATGCCTTCCCATTGTATTTCTTATAAATTCCTCCGATTCTTCCTTAGTATTTAAAGAAGCTACTTCCTCACCCTGCTTATCAAGAAATCTGTAATTACTGCCTTCTAAGGTTACCTTATACAAACCTCTGGATAGCGTACCGTTTAGCGGCTTTAAATAGGCGGAGCCATAATTCTCAATAATATAGTCAACATCCTCGAAATTTGAATATAATCTTGTGTAAGGTAAGTTTTTTGAACATGGACCATACTTTGAAATCAACTGCCAAAATTCCCACTTATTGAAATAATTTGAGTTAAACAAACAATTTTTTGTTTCTTCCTTCAAGCTTGCTCTCATGGTTTCAGTCAGTAAAGTTCTTTGAAATATTGAATCCGGCATTGGGAATATGCCTTTTTTCCAGGCACCTTTCTTGTTCTCCCCTTCCGGGTTATAATAATACCCCTGTACACATTTATTCTCAAGATCTATATTATCAACACTTAACGCCACCAATAAACCTCTGATTTCCTGATATATATTTGTGTAACTATTTAGTTTTCTCAATCCACCGGAAGTTAATCTCCGCTTTGATTTAAATACTAATAACCCTATAACTGGACCAATTCTCATTTCTCCTTCGTTAAAGGATATTTGATATTCCAAATTTTCCGGAATCAGCAGTTCTTCTAATAAATTTGAAGAAATAACGACCTCATTCTTTTTCATATTCGTCTTACTTTCTAATCTGGCACGGCAGCTTCTGCCCCCTGAACTAACTGTTATGTCCTCTCCTTTTATATTATCTTTTGAATATATATATATTTCATCTTCAGTATCTTCACTGGAAATTATCCTATAAAACATTATCCTTATCCTCCCTGCTTCCAAATCCCGCTAAAGCCTTGGCATAGTGCATTGGTCCCGCAAGTATGGTATAGTAGCCTCCAATATCATTAGCTCTTAAGGCTATTCCAGGATGCGGCTTTCGATTATTCACTTCTATAAGCCATATATTTTTCATATTGTCTATTCCTATATCCAATCCTAATGTGGCAAAGTTAAATCCATATTCATCTAAAGCTCGGCATACCTTCATACATAGCGATATTAGCCGCTCCTTCAAATCAAATGCATCATATTCCGTAGCAGCCATTTCTTCCCTGATAAAGTCTTCAGCAGGCATAGCTGCCCCTCCGCTAGATATATTGCTCACTATACTTTCCTTAGCTCCAACTCTTGCAACAATGCCATTACACTGCCATGTGAACGCTTCATTCTTTTGCATAACACATCTGAAATCAACAATTCCGCCATCAAAAGTAAAAAGCTCTAAGCCTTGTTGTATTAGATGATCATCCTCAGTGAACAACTTTTCCGCAATCTTTTTAAATTTCTCTTCATCCTCTGTTTCCAAATAAATATTTTCATCATTTTCTCGGTATCTAAATATTTGTTTATTGCCTTCATCAGTTACCTTCACTACTCCAAATCCTTTCATACCGCTGATAGGCTTAACATAAACAGTCCCATATTTGTCCAACATTTCATAGATATCGTTATGGTTCTTAAATATTTTCGTTTCCGGAAGATATTTTCTTATGTCATCTTCCTTTAAAAACCATCGATACATATCTAGCTTATTAAAGGAATAATTATTAAAAACACTATCTCCTATTATTGAAAGAAAATGATTTTGCCACTTTTGATTCATATGAGTTTTACGACTTATAGCTCTTGGATATGGAAATATGCCTTTATTCCACTTTTCCTCAACAGGATTATAGCAATATCCTTCAATCAACCTTTTATCTTTATCTACCTTATCAAGAGAAAATACAATTATTGCTCCATGAATGTTAGTGTAATCCAGGGTATGCAGTGCAATTTCCTTTAACATGCGCTTTGTTATGCTCTCAAATTTTTGACTAACCGCTATGCCTATACACGGTCCTAATATTATTTCATTATCTTTTACCCTAATTTCATATATAGGATAGTCGGGTATATGCAAATCCTCTATAACTGCTGTTGATAATCTTATCTCACCGGTGTCAACCTTATCCGAACACAATATATCTACATAGTTTTTTTGAGTTCCAAAACTGACAACCCCTCTAAGCTTTCGCAATAAATTCAAGTTTCTTGCCAGCTTACTGTTTATAATTATCACTGGTTTTGAAGACCGCTGTTCTTTAACCGATACTTCATAACTCATTATCTCTACCTCCAAACCTAGTATCTTTTAGAAACCTGCCAAATGTGATGCATATAAAATAGGTGTGTACCTAATAGCTAAATAGGTATCGTAGTCCATAACTTTAAAACCCTTAAAGCTCGGAAAAACATTAACCTCAATTATCCAGCAGTCTCCACTTTCATCAACAGCAATATCTACACCAAATTCGGCAAAGTGATGACCTATACTGCTCAAGCTTTCACACAAGCTTTGGGAAAGTGAGAGTATTTTCTTTTTTATGCGTTCCAAATCAAATTCGTCCGAAGGAAAGGATCTTTTCAAAGCTTCATCCAATGTAAGTGCATATCCTCCTCTAGAGATATTTGTTATAAGACTCTTTTGGGCTGCAACCCTGCATTCAATTCCCGAGCATTTCCAGTTTGCTGTGCTATCCTTCTGCATAACAATTCTTATATCATAAGGAGCACCTTCTATCTTAGCCAATGCTAGCTGCTTTTGTATTAAATATTTATTGAACAAATCCTCGTTATTATTAAAGAAATTCTCTAAAGCATCGTTATTTTCCAGTTTAAACTCCACAATATTACCATCTCTATAATCAAAAACCTTATAGCCATCCTCCACTTTATTTATTATGCAGATTCCTCGTCCTCTGGATAGATATATAGGCTTTAGTATTACATCCTTTTGATCGTCAATAAACTTCTGAACCTGCTTATAGTTTTTACACATTTCTGTCATAGGTACATGTTTTGACAGCTTGCTGTGCTTTCTCACATGTTTATATAAGTACAGCTTGCCAAACCTCCAGGAATTGAACATTTTGCCATTTGTCAAATTTATAAGTCGTTTAATATCTTTAGGATCGGAATGGAAATCCCTTCTATATATGACCGTAGGAATTGGAAATACTCCAAATCTCCATTTTTCATTAGTATAATCATAGTAAAGTCCATAAACCTCGTTATTTTCCCAGTCAATAGTTTTTGGCGAAAATGCATAAATCAGTCCTCCTACCCTGTCATATATACCGAATCTATCTGAATATTTATTCATATGGTTAGGCGTATATACATAGTCATGAGGCCCAAGTAATAATCCTATTGTGGGTCCAAGTACAATAGTTCTGTTTTTTATATTCATTTGATAATGCAGTGATGGATAAATTCTTAACTCGGATATCAAACCACTTGTAAGTTTTATTTGTAACGGTTTGTTAAATTCCTTTCCACCCTCATCTTCCAACTCATTGTCTACCTTAACAGAAGCTCTCATATTCATTTTCCCAAATGAAATTATCATATCAGAAATCATACTCTTGGCTAATCCAGCAGGAATATAAACTACTTTTTCATCAGCAGGTATTGCAATTATCTTAATCCACATAAATCAGACTCCTCCCTGCTTATCCTTATAGT
>JAEZDX010000434.1 GCA_023417975.1 Bacillota bacterium | reverse complement strand
GCTGCATTCTGTGCCAAAAGTAATGTATTTTGAATAGTTGTTTCAATTTTTGAATAATGTTCTACTCTTTCATTTAACCCTTGAATTTTTTCCTTTAAAGTAGAATTCTCCTTATACAGTATTTCATAATCCTCTGCCAGTTTATCAAGGAATTCATCTACTTCGTCAGAATTATATCCCCGCATAGCTTTTTTAAACTCTTTATTATTAATATCCATCGCTGTTAATCTCATCAAAATTCACCTCATATTTATATAAATTTTTTCACCAGTACCTTTAATCTTCCACTGCCGCTGTTGCCTACTACTTCGCATATTTTAAACTTACCGTAGCCTCGTACAGTGACTGTAGAAGCAGTATCGATATCATAGTCCTTCTCTCTTACCTCAACATAATCAATAAGCACTTTTCCTGCTCTTATTAAATCAACACTTTTACTTCTAGATAACCCGGTTAAAGAGCTTATTATACAATCAGCTCTCATAGAGGTAGAAATCACTATCTTTTCTTCAAATCGATATGTAGGCATTTTCTCATAATCATAAATTTCTGTAACTTCACAGGGACAATGAGCGACCATGTCAATATTATCACATATGTAACTTGCAATATCTTCGCATACGGCACAATAACAACTGTCACCAGCTACTATTAAATCTCCGATTTTTTCACGCTTGATACCTAAGGACATAATGGCTCCAAGGTAATCTTTATGCTGCAAACTATGAAATTTTGATTTATTATTAATACATAATACCTTTATCGGTTGATAAACATGTTCTTCTATGCAAAAAGTAATCATTCGTCTTTCAGCCTCTTCAAATACACCATCACAAAACACATTGGTTTCCAACTGTGAATTAAGTTTTAAAACACCACTCCAGATTCCTGGAGTATAAAACTCATTTGAATGGACTATTTTTCCTGATTTTTCTGCAATAACCAACTTATCAAACAATCTTGTTACTACCGCTTCTTCCTCGCTAAAAACAGATTTTATAAAATCCTCTTTCCTCATCGCAACACTATTGAAATAATAAGACTTTTAATCAAGTCCAATAGTATTAAGGCTATAAACGGTGAAAAGTCTAAAGGCAAATCAGGAGACAATCTTTGCTGCAGTTTTCTCCCAGGAGCCAAAAGCGGTTCTGTCAAACTTCTTATTATTCTAACAATCTCATTATTACTGTTTGGCATTATCCATGAAATAATGACCTCTGCAAAAATGAGCATTTCTACAAAACGAAATACCATATTGATAAATGCTGCTAGTGAAATTGTAACCGCCTCCTTTATTTAGTCCATCCGAACAAGCCTTTACTGCTTAATTCATTTTTCAATTCACTGGAAACCTCAACATTAGATGGCGAAAGGATATATACACCCTTTTCAATCTCCTGCAATTCACCATTTAATGCATAGCTTGCACCACCCATAAAGTCCAGTAAACGTTGAGCAATTTTCGGGTCTAATCCCGTAGTATTAACAACTATAATCTTTCTGTTCTTCAAGTCGTCACAAATATCTGTAGCATCTTCAAAAATTGTAGGTTTTATTATAACAACCTTTGCAGAAGCCGCTGTATGTATATTTACAACTTTATTCTGCTTCTTTCCGGAAGCTACCGGAGGATTAACCTGAGCTTCGTCCTCTATTACTTCCTCTTCATTTTCCAACTCATCCATATCATCATACTCATCTTCAAGTCCAAGAAAACCCATCAATTTATTTAATCCTTTGCCTGCCATTGTAATTCCTCCTATAAATTATTATTATATATTCTCTTTCCGAATATTCCCTCACCTATTCTAACCATGTTGGAGCCTTCTTCAATTGCTGTCTTAAAGTCCCCACTCATTCCCATAGACAAGTTTTCCATAGAAATATTGTTGAACTTTTTCAAACTTAATCCATCAAAAATTCTTTTAATGCTTCTAAAATAAAGTCTATTGCTTTCTATTTCACCTTTCGGAATTATTGCCATTAAGCCTTTTACTTTGACAAATCTACAAGCTTCAACTTCCTCAAGCAATCCATCCAATTCATCAACACATATTCCTGTTTTACTTTCCTCTTCACCTATGTTTATTTGAATGAGAATACGTGCTTGCTCATTTATCTTTTCATACTGACTTTCAATTTCCTTAAGAAGCCTTATACTGTCAACAGAATGAATCATATAAACCTTGCCTGCTATGTATTTAACTTTATTTCTTTGCAAATGACCTATTATATGCCATCTTACATCCTTCGGGATTTCGTCATACTTAGCTGCGAACTCTTGAACCTTATTCTCCCCAAAGTCTCTTATTCCTTCAGCATAGGCAATATTCATTTCTTCAATTGATCGCGTCTTGCTTACGGCAATTATGGTTACTCCTTTTGGAACAACTTCCTTCAGTAGCTTTATGCTTTTCTCTATACTCAAAATATCGCCCCTTTAAACATAAAATCCCCTATTTAATTATTCTTCAAACAAATTATTATTCCTGCAAAATCAAATAAAAAAATTAATTATTTTTAACTTCTTTCATAAATTGAGCGCTAGGATTTCCAATATATGCGGGTATTTTCACATTATCCTCTTTATCAAATTCCACAAAAACACCTCTATACTTCAAAAATGTCAAATATCCGTCATCGGAATATAAGTATTTCTTAATATTATCCCCATTTCCTATTGCACTTATATAAAATGGAGCTCCTATATTTACTCCGTTAATTTTCAAGAAAGGTCCCCAACAATAAAACTCGGAATTTGTCATTATTCTTTGACCATTTATTGAAATAGCCTCCGCTCCTGAATCTCTCAAATAATTTACAACAGCCAACACATCGGTATTATGTACTATTTTTGCCCACTGGAATGAATCATCATCTTCTACTTCACCTTGAAAGGATGTACTGGCATCATTTAATGTAATTATAACTCCGCTTCCCTGGACCTCATCAATCCCTAAAATTCTTTTATTCGTTTCTAATTCACTTTTAAGATTCCCAATAACACCTTCTTCTGAAGGATCAGTTACATTATAATGATACAGCCTGTTTCTATTATCATTATATTGCTTTTCAAGCATACTCATATCATTATAAAGCTTACTTCTGTCATTTATAGCCTCCTGATATTGCCCGGCAGTCAGTGTTTTCATTTGTCCTGAAAAGCCAAAATTAAGATTCATAGCTATCAATATTCCAACTATCATACAAGCCAAAAAAACGAAAATATTCATTTCGTTTAATTTCATCTAATCACTCCTTAACGTGACCTCGCTTTTTCAATAAGTAATCTTCTGATTATGGCAAAGTTATCGAATATTCTTCCTCCAAAAACTATAACAGCTGCTATGTATATAGGAATACCCAGCTTATCTCCCAAATACGCCAAGCCCGCAGCCAAAGCCGCATTTCCGAAGAATCCGGATATGAAAATATCTGCCTGAAAATTCTTTGATAAATTAGCTCGTATGGCTCCGAAAACCGAATCCAAACAAGCTAAAATAGCCACGGAAATGTACGGTGAAAACTTCTCAGGAATATTTACATCCCATACAATTCCTACGATTATACCAACCAACAAACCTAAAATTGCTATCATATACCCACCTCATCACTTATTGCTAGGCTTTATATACTCAGTACTGTATACCTTATTGTACTTAGGTATTTTTACGGAATCTGAGGTCTCATAAGTTATATTATATAAAGCAAGATTTCCTGCTGACAGAGTACCTCTAAAATCCAAAGTGCTGGTCAAATTAGCCTTATTTCCTATTGCTTTTATAGTAATTCTTGTTTTAGGCGACACTTTTTCACCATTAACGAGAATATAACTGTCTCCATTTGATATTCTCATACCCGTTTGATTTGTTATTCTGTAATCATTTATTGAAACTGCCTCGGCACCCGCAAAATTCAGCTCGTTAACCAAATATGCAAGATCACTGTGTGTAAGTACCTGTGAGGTGTCGTTTGGTGTGAAAATATTATCTTTAGGGCTTATGTATATTGTTACTCCCGGTCCTTGTACATCTGTATACCCAAGAAGCATTCTCGTATTATCCAGTTGATTCTTCAATTCCTTACTCATGTCATCTGTGTTAGTAGCCGCATCTTCGTATTTTTTAATCTGTGCAGTAAGTTCGTTATTTTTCTTTTCCAACTCGGTTTTTGCTTTATTCAGCTGCTCAATCTCCGCACTGATTTGTGTACTGTCCTTACCGGTAACAAGATTCTTCTCATCCTTATTCAGAAGCTGAAATTGATACGTCAGCATGAATCCTAAAAAAGCACATACTGCTGCAACTGTAAGCTGAGAAAATATTTTTTTCATGCTATCCCTCCCTATTTCTGAATTGATATCACAGGTTTTTCTTTATAACTTACATCTATATAACCGGTGGCATCTTTCAAGTTCTGTTGAGAAATAATGTTGATGGCGTCATTAAGTTTTTTCTCCATACCCTCAGAATTTCCGATATTTACTGTAATTTTATTAAATATCACTTTCATATCTGCAACATCTTTGATATCCACTGTAGATATTTTCACGTCACTCAAATTACGCCTTTGAAGATCTGAAAACACAAAAAGCTGTTTTAACTTTTTTAAATCATTGGTAATTTTCTTTCCTTTGACAATCGAATCAAAATCCAGTCCCGAAAATTGAATTAAATTCATATTTTCTATGCTTTCCACGTTGTCCAGTACATATCCTTCGGAGTCCAAAAGAATATAATTTTTATCTTGTACAATATATAATTCCGGTACTCTTTCTTTAACATCCAAAGTTATAGTTGAAGGAAACTTTCGTTTTATACTCACCTTTGATATATACGAACATGAAAGCACTTTGTTCTCTATTTGCTTCGTATTAGTCAAAAAAATATTTTTACCTAACTTCACATCTGCCAACTTATTTATTTCTTCTTTAGTTACAAGCTTATTATTAATTACATCAATTCTGACGATATTAAAATAAGGAAGCTTTAAACATAAAATTACACCTGCAATTACAAGCATTACAAGAAAAACTACCACTCTCTTGATTAGTCTTTTTCTTTTTCTTCTTCTTATTAACTCATTGGTATTCCTCTTTTCATTTCTCATATAATACCCCTACCTAAAATAACTAATATACCGATTATATAGTTTAAAAACTAATAATACCGGATTAATAATCTCATAATTTAATAATACCATTATATTTAATTAATTTCATTAAATTTTTTATTCAAATTTACAAAAATAAAGGTCCGGCTATTGCCAGGCCTTTAGATTTTTATTTTGTTACTCTTACTTTGTCTTGATATATTCAAAAGCACTCCCATAGCTGCTAGGTTAATTACTAGCGAAGAGCCTCCATAGCTTATAAAAGGAAGCGGTACTCCCGTTACCGGCATAGATCCCGTTACAACCGCAATATTTATAATAGCTTGAACTGCTATTATGGAGGTTATTCCCGTAGCAAGTAAAGTACCATATGTATCCTTGGCATTTATTGCTGTTCTTATTCCTCTCCATACGAATAATACAAAAAGCATTATTAGAAATACACAGCCTATCAATCCAAGTTCTTCACCTATTATGGCGAATATAAAATCGTTATGTGGCTCCGGCATATAATAGCACTTCTGTCTTGATTGCCCAAGACCCAAACCCCATATACCTCCCGAACCAAGTGCCAAAAGGGACTGTATCAGCTGATATCCATCGCCTATAGCATCCTTCCAAGGGTCCAAGAAGCTTAAAAGTCTCTTTTTTCTATACTCTGCCGAAAAAATCAATACAATTCCCGCAAGCACTCCAGCAGGAGTAATTATTCCAAAAATATGCCACGCTCTTGCTCCTGCCACAAAAAGTACAATAATTGTAACTATCATAATTACAGAGCATATACTTAAATTATTTTCCATAAGTACCAATCCGGCATAAAATCCCGCAATGAGTAAGTATGGTATGACACCATATATAAAAGATCTTATCTTTTCACCTTTATAGTCCATACTTTTTGCAAGATAGGCTACAACCACATACTTTGCAATTTCCGAGGGCTGAATACTTCCAGGTCCTAACTGTATCCACCTTTTAGCTCCATTTATCTCGGGAAACACGAATACAAGCAGTAATAGCGGTATCGTTATTATCATAGCCAAGGTAGTGAACCTTTTTAACTTATGATAGTCTATGCCCATGACAATAATCATGATAATTATGCCTAAAGCAGCCCATGTAAGCTGTTTTTTTAGGAAATACATATCATCTCCATATTTTATACCGGCAGTCCATGCACTGGCACTGTAAATCATTATTATACCTATGGAGAGCAGAAGCATTATTGTGGCAAACATTATAAAATCAGCTTCTCCGCCTTTGTTCCCGGCATTTTTCATACTTTATCCTCCTAAATAATTGCTAATACAATGATAAAAATGCAATAAGACATAACACTACTGTAACTATAGAAAATATAGATACAATCTTTGGCTCCGCCCAACCGTTCATTTCAAAATGGTGATGTATAGGAGCCATTTTGAAAACCCTTTTTCCTGTGGTCTTAAAGCTGATTACCTGAATAATCACTGAAAGCGCCTCCATTAAATATATGCCTCCCACTAGTAATATTATCAATGGCAGCTTCAGCATCATAGCTACAGCTGCTACAGCGCCGCCAAGTGCCAGTGACCCCGTATCCCCCATAAAAACCCTTGCTGGGAAAGCATTATATCTTAGAAAGCCAAGCAGTGCTCCTGCGATAACTCCACAAAAATTTGCCAAGGTATAATAGTGCAAAGCCATGGAAACCATAGCAAAGAAGGTCATCACCAATAATGTAACAGAGGTTGCCAATCCGTCAAGTCCGTCCGTTAGATTTACTGCATTGGTAGTAGCCGCAAAGAAAACTATGATAAACGGTATGTAAAGTATCCCTAGATTTACTGTTTTCCCAAGAAAAGGTACTATTATACTTGAACCTATTTCCGGATTCGTATATGCATAATATGCAAATCCAAAAGAAACCAATAGAAGAAGCGTCATCTTTTGATATGCTCTTAAGCCAAGATTGTTTTTCTTTGCAATTTTTAATATATCATCCAAGAAGCCTATAAACCCAAAGGCTATAAAAGCATACAGTGCAAACATAGCTTCATCTGTAGGATTCTTAACCATAAGCGGCAGAGCAATTACTGCAGCAGCAATGAATATTATTCCTCCCATGGTAGGAGTCCCGGCTTTTTTCTGATGACTTTTAGGCCCATCCTCTCTAATAAATTGGCCAAATTTCAACCAACGTAAAGCAGGTATAATCAACGGCCCAATAAGAGTAGCTACAACAAAAGCCACCAAAACAGCATATATTATTTTCGAATTTATTATATCACCCATATTCCCACCCCTTACGGGCAGTCCCCTCCTTCATTTGCGCAATTAAATTACTTAATCATCTCAATAATAGTCTCAAACTTCATGGCTCTTGATGCCTTAAAAAGCACCAAATCGCCTTCCTTCATTATGCTTTTCAAATAATCGGCTGTCATATGGGCGTCCTCCATCATTACAAAGCTTTCCGCACTATTAAAGCCTTCCTTATAAGCATTACCATAATCACCAATTGTAATCAATAAATCTATTCCTGATTCTTTTGCATATCTTCCTACTTGTGCATGAGCATTATAGGCTTCGTTTCCAAGTTCACGCATCGTACCCAAAACAGCAATTCTTCTTTTTGCTTTCATGTTCTTTTGTACATCAAGGGCAGCTTTCATTGAATCGGGACTCGCATTATAACAGTCATTTATAATTCTGAACTCTCCGCAATTTATTATATCAAGTCTCATAGATGTGGCTTCCAAGTTATTAAATCCAGTACAAATTTCTTCTGAAGTTACTCCAAGAATATCAGCACAGGCAAAAGCCAACAGTGAGTTTAAAACATTATGTCTCCCCGGTATGTTGATTTTAACCTTTTGCTCCATTTCTTTGTTTCCCTTAACAACATTATATTCAATACTGTCTTCAAATAATGATATGTTTCTTGAATATAGATCAAAATATTCCTTAAAGCCTACTTTTAAAATATTGTAGTTAGCTGGCTGCACCTTCTCAAGAAGATCATCCTCACCATTAACTATCAAAGTGCTGTCTTTATTAAGAAAATCCGTTATTTCAAGCTTAGCCTTCAATATATTTTCTCTGCTTCCTAAGCTTTCTATATGCGACATGCCTATATTGGTAATAACAGCCACATCCGGTCTTGCTACATCAGCCAACCTGTGTATTTCATTGAAATTACTCATACCCATTTCCAAAACGGCAATATCATAGTTATTATCCAAATTAAATATCATTAACGGAAGGCCTATTTCATTATTAAAATTTCCTTTCGTCTTAAACACTTTAAATTTAGCACTCAAGGCTGCAGCTATTAGGTCTTTGGTGGTAGTCTTTCCTGTAGAACCTGTTATTCCTACTATTTTCAACTTAAGCTTACTTCTGTAATATTTAGCCAAGTCCTTTAGTGCTTTTTTTGTATCTTCCACCAAAATAACAGTAGTATCTTTTAGCTTGCTTGTTTCAAAAGCAATTTCTTCAACGATACATATCGAAGCTCCCTTATTTGAAGCCTGTTCCACAAAATTATTGCCGTTGAAATTTTCTCCTTTAATAGCTATATAAAGATTATCCTCCTGAAGCTTCCTCGTATCTATACATACTTCATTGCAGGTATCCGCTTTGCTCTTATAATAAACAGTACCTCCAACAGCTGAAGTAATTTCCTCCAAGCTTAAATATTCCATAACAATCACCTCTGCCTTTTATCCAGTATATCCTTAACTATTTCTCTTTCATCAAAATGAATTATTTCGTTATTTTTAAAGATTTGATAGTCTTCATGACCTTTACCTGCAATTACAATTACATCACCGGTTTCAGCCATGTCTATTGCCTTATTAATGGCTTCTCTTCTATTCTCTACTACAATGTATTTATCGTTATTCACACCTGTCAATATATCCTCTATTATATCTCCAGGTTCTTCATCTCTAGGATTATCGGAGGTAATTACAGCCAAATCACTTATTCTGCAGCCTATCTCTCCCATAATTGGTCTCTTAGTTCTATCCCTGTTTCCACCACAGCCAAAGACCGCTATCAGTCTATTTTTCGTAAATTCCCTTGCAGTGGACAAGATGTTTTCCAAGCCGTCAGGAGTATGTGCATAATCAATTAATATATCATAACCCAAGTCATAGTTCTTTGTCACCAATTCGCATCTTCCCGGAACCTGAGTATTTTCTAGGCCTCTTATCACTGTATTGATTTCTATATTTTCAGACAAGCACACTGCTGCAGCGCAAAGTGAATTATAAATATTATACCTTCCGGGTATAAATATCTCCACCTCACACCCCTTACCTTTAAATGACAAGGTGTATTTAGCTCCTCTTGAATGCATTATTATATTATCAGCCTTATAATCGGCAGCAGAGTCAATTCCATAGGTGCTTTTTTCTCCGCATATATCACTGTTAACTCTTACACCATATGTATCATCGGCATTGACTATTGAATGCATACTTGCCTTGAAAAGCTTTAGCTTTGCATTATAATAATTTTCAAAGGTCTTATGGAAATCCAGATGGTCTTGGGTCAAATTGGTGAATATTCCGTATTTGAAATTAACACCGTATACTCTGTCCAATTCCAATGAATGAGAAGAAACCTCCATAACACAATACTCTACTCCTTTTTCAACCATATGTCCGAATAATTCCTGCAATTCAAGAGATTCAGGCGTAGTTCTGTCTGCATGGAGCTTTTCATTGCCAATATAGTTGGCTATAGTACCTATAAGTCCTACTTTATATCCGGCTTCTTCCAGTATGGCTTTAATCATATATGTAGAAGTAGTCTTTCCGTTAGTACCTGTTATGCCTATGAGTTTTAGCTTTTCAGAAGGATTTCCATAGAAATTTGCAGCAGCCAATGCCATGGCTTTTCTTGAATCCTTCACTTTAATTATCGTTATAGGCTTATCGGTAGTAATGTCCATTTCGCATATGATGACGGAAGCCCCTCTTTCTATAGCTGAAGGTGCATATTTGTGGCCGTCAGTTGAAAAACCCCGGATGCATATGAATAAATCCTGATGCTCAACCTTTTTCGAATTATATTGGATATTATTAATCTCAACGTCAATATGTCCTTTGATAAGAGTATAATCAATTCCTCTTAGCAGCTTTGACAATTTCATAATTTCATCTCCTCAAGACAGCATATTTAAAATTATTACCAATTTAATTGTTGGTAAACATTTCATTTACAAACTTATTATTGAGAAACATTACGAAAACTTAACTTATGCATGTGTCAAAATAGCGAATCTTCAGCGCTTTTTGACTAGGTATGCAGTTGTGGAAATTCATCAAAGGAGAATAATTAACGTAGAATTTCCACAGCTCTGTTAATAGTTGAAGTTGTTTCCCTATACAATAGAAAGTAATACATTTCTATTTACACAATATTGGCATGCATGTACGCACTCATGCATGCCAATATATAGATGTGTGAGTTTAATCACCGGCCACGGGATCCAAATACAATTGAATAGTGGCACCTTTCATAACCGTTTCTCCCGGTTCTTTATATTGTTCATCAATAAGTCCTTCTCCTATGTATTCTCCTTTTAATCCAAGGCTTTGCAGTACCTTATCTGCATCCTCCCTGCTGTAGCCCTTAAGATCCGGAATCACTACTTCTTTATTATAATTTTCGCCATTTCCTGTGTAAAGAATTATTTTACTTTCTTCTTTTTCAGTGTACCCTGGTTTTGGAGTCATATCCATTATCATCTCTCCATCACCGTCAATTTCATATTTCAAATTTTGTGCCTTTAGAAGTTTTATTGCTTCATCTTTCTTCATGCCTCTCACATTAGGTACAATTACATCCTTCTTCATGCTTCTTAGTGTATCCTCAATTGCTGCATCTCCCTTTATGGATAAATAATTGAAGATATCATAAAAAACCTGTTTTGCAACCGGTGCTGCTATTTGTCCTGCGTAATATTTTGACGGATCTGGTTCATCTATGGATATAAACACGGATATTTTAGGATCATTTACCGGTGCCATGCCCGCAAAAGAAGCAACATACTTTCCGCTTTCATAGGAACCTGTTGCAGAATTTACCTTTTGGGCTGTCCCAGTCTTTCCGCCAATGTGATATCCATCTATAAAGGCGTTCTTTCCGCCGCCCTCAGATACAACCTTCTCCAAATAACTGCTCAGCAAATTGGCCTTTTCTTTTGAAACAATCTGCTTTTGAGTATAATTTTTATCATATTGCTGATAGGTTGAATCAACTACAACCTTGTTATTTTCAACGTGTGTAATGTCCTTCATAACATGCGGAGTAGTCCATATACCATTGTTAGCTATTGCGTTGAATGCTGCCATATATTGAATTGGAGAAACTGTATTGCTCTGTCCGAAAGATATTGTTGCCAAGTCTACGGTTGAAATGCTGCTTGTCTTACGGATTATACCCTTTGCCTCTCCCGGAAGGTCTATTCCTGTCTTTTGCCCAAAGCCGAATTTATTGATATATTCATTAAGTCCTGCTGCTCCAAGCCTTTCTCCAAGCTCCATAAACCCAACATTACAGGAATTTTCCAAAATCTGTATAAAACTTTGAGTTCCATGTCCTGTTCGTTTCCAACAGTGTATTGTCTTATTGGCTACTTTTTTGCTGCCGTTACATACAAAGGTATCATTCTCATTTACTAGGCCTTTTTCCATAGCGGCTATAGCTGTAAACACCTTAAAAATTGAACCTGGTTCGTATGTATCACTAACAGTTCTGTTTCTCCATAGTTTGGACATTTCTTCCACTGTAGCTGCCCCTTCTCTTGGAGTGTTGGGATTGAAATCCGGTTTATTTGCCATAGCAAGTATTTCTT
>JAEZDX010000614.1 GCA_023417975.1 Bacillota bacterium | reverse complement strand
GTCATATAGAGCAGGGAAGAAATTTGTATGACAAAGGCTTATCAATTGGTGTTGTTACAAAGGTAACAGGAATATATAGAGAAAAAATAAGCGTTATAGGTGAATCCAATCATGCAGGTACTACTGTAATGGAATATAGACATGACGCTTTAATGGCAGCCTCAGAGCTTTGTTTAGGTTTTGAGAAAATAATTAAAGAAGCCCAGCGAAAAGATGTTGTAGGCACAGTAGGTTGGTTCAAAGTGGAGCCTAATTCTGTAAATATTATTCCAGGGCAAGCAAATTTAATTATAGAGCTTAGAGCACCTAATTGTACTATTAAGGATGAAATACTAAAAAAGCTATTATATTTCATAGATGATATTGTAACAAAAAGAAAGGTAAAAATATTGAGAACAATAGTATTAGACCAAAAGGAAGTCATTTTTGATGCTACGGTAATAGATGCTTTAAAAGATACTGCCAAGGCTATGGATGAAGAGTTTCTAGAATTAGTCAGCATGGCAGGTCATGATTCCGTACACATGAGCGAGATTGGAAGGACGGGAATGCTATTTGTGCAAAGTATTGAAGGAAAAAGCCACTGTAAGGAAGAAAAAACCAATATGATAGATATAGAAAAGGCAGGAAATCTATTGCTGAATGCAGTTTTAAAATTGGATAAAGAGCTTGATTAAGGAAGGTATATTGACGGAATAGACTATTTTGTTAGGGGGCACAACATGGAAATATATAGACCTAAATATTTATATTACAATGAAGAATTTATGGAAAATATGTGCGTAGTAGTAGAGGATGGATTGATCACAAAAGTCGAAAATATGGAAAAGTTATTGGCGGAATTACCTGAGGCACATATAAGTTATTGGAAAAATATGATATTAATACCTGGAGCGGTGAATGTGCATAATCATAGCTTTCAGAGTTTGTTAAGAGGATTATCTTGTGACAGACCATTCTTGGAATGGAGAAAGGAAGCACTGTATAAGTACTCGCCAAAATTTAAAAAACAACATATTTACGGAGGGGCTCTGTTTGCTTTTGGAGAAATGATGAAATACGGAGTTACTACGGTTAGTGACTTTTTTTACCTGCACAATTTCGGTATGGAAAGTGATGAAATGATAATAAAAGCTGCAGAAGATATTGGTATACGCTTAGTACTTGCGAGAACTATGTATGATTGGCAGGGAGCTCCTGAAGGTTATAGAGAAACAATAGAAGAAGCCGTGGTAAATACCAGATTCTTAGCTAACAAATATAAAGCTTCCGATATGGTCTCAGTAATCCCGGCTCCACACAGCCTGCATGCGGCAACACCGGAGATGATTCAGTCCGGGCACGCTTTAGCAAAGGAATTAGGCTGCAGATTTCATATTCATGTGGCGGAAGAACTCTTTGAGGTAAAAGAATGTATGGAAGCGCACAATGGACTGACTACGGTAGAAGCTTTAGATAAGCTTGGAGTTGTAGATGAAAGCATGGTAATTATACATGGAGTACATCTAAAACCAACCGAAATAGAACTTCTAGGCTCAAGAAAGGCAAGCCTTGCATATTGCCCTTCAAGCAATATGTTTCTTGCAGACGGTATAACAGATTTGCCTGCAATGATAAAAGCAGGAGTAAAAATAGGACTTGGTTCTGACGGAGCTTGCAGCAATAACCGAAACAGTGTATTCGAGGAGATGAGAATGGCTGCATTATTGCAAAAGGCAAAAACTTGTGATGCTATGTGTATCAATTATAAGCAGGTTTTTAATATGGGCACTAAGCAGGGGGCAGAAATACTTCAGCTGTCTGTGGGAGAAATCCTACCTGGTAAAAGAGCAGACTTTATAGGTGTTACAATAGACGATCTGGCTATGCAGCCTATCTCCAAGTCAAAAGAGCAACTTATGCCTAATTTAGTTTATTCCATGCAGCCACACTGTATTAAAAAAGTAGTAGTCAACGGTAAACTCACAGTTGACAACGGAAAAATTGTCACAGTATCGGAGGATAAAATCCTGCAGCACATCCAAAGTATAATGGAGGAGGTTGAAAATTAGCAGTGAAAAGAAAATTTATTATACATGCAGATCAGCTTGTGACTCCATTGGGAAGGAAGGCGTTGCACGGGAAAGATATGAATAAGCTTTATATAATACATGATGCAGCAGTATGCGTTGAGGATGAAATAATTATAGCTGTAGGAACTACGGAAAGCATACTGAAGGCTTATATTCCATCTTCTGAGGATGAAATTATAGATGCTTCGGGACAATGTATTCTTCCTGGGTTCGTGGATTCTCATACACACTTTGTTTTTGGAGGGTACCGGTCTCAAGAATTTATCGATAGGCTTAAGGGAAAGGCTTATCTTGACATTTTGAAGGCAGGAGGAGGAATCCAAAATACAGTTAGGAGTACAAGAGGATGTTCGGAGGAGCAGCTATATAAAGATGGTTTTAACAAGCTTCAGGAGATGCTCTCTATGGGAATAACCACGGTAGAGGGAAAAAGCGGTTATGGTCTTGACAAAGAAACTGAAGTGAAGCAATTAAGAGTATACAGCAAATTAAAAGAGAATCATCCTATGGATATAGCGATAACTTATATGGGAGCACATGCTGTACCTCCTGAGTATAACGAGGATCAATATATAGATAAAATGATTAAGGAAATAATGCCATACATTAAAGAAAATGAAATGGCTGAATTTTGTGATGTTTTTTGTGAAGAAGGCGTATTTTCCGTGGAACAATCGGAAAGGTTACTAACAGCTGCAAGGGACATGGGCTTTAAGCTTAAAATTCATGCTAATGAAATGACAAGTTTAGGAGGAGCAGCATTGGCTGCAAGAATTAAAGCTGTTTCTGCGGATCATCTTTTGATGATTACTGAGCAGGAGGTCGAAGCACTGGGAAAGTCCGGCACTATAGCAACTTTGCTGCCATGTACGGCGTTTTGTCTGGCACATCCTTATGCTCCGGGAAGAAAAATGATTGACAGAGGATGTGCAGTTGCATTAGCAAGTGATTATAATCCCGGCAGTTGTTTTACAAATTCAATACCGTTGATTTTTGCGCTCTCTGTAATACACATGAAGCTAACGATTGAGGAGGCTATTACTGCATTAACTTTAAATGGAGCAGCTGCATTAGGAAGGTCTGAAAGCATAGGGAGTATAGAACCAGGTAAGCAGGCGGATATAATTTTTCTGAAAGAACCGGACTACGGCTTTCTCGTATACAATACTGGTACAAATCAAGTAAAGCATTTGATGAAAAAGGGAAGACTTATTTATTAATACAAGATGGA
Source organism: Bacillota bacterium (assembly GCA_023417975.1). Taxonomy (GTDB): domain Bacteria; phylum Bacillota; class Clostridia; order Clostridiales; family Clostridiaceae; genus JAEZDX01. The sequence continues at coordinate 312 of JAEZDX010000614.1, read as the reverse complement.
GGTTAATTGCAATGAAGGAAATTATAATTACAGGAAGTGATTTGACCTTAGAAGAAATAGTACAGGTCTGTAGAAAGGGTGTACCCGTTAGATTATCGGAAGAAGCAAAAGAGAAAATTCTCAGTTCAAGAAAAATTGTAGATGACCTAATTGATAAAGGTAAAATAGTATACGGAGTTACAACAGGCTTTGGAAAATTTAGTGACACCACAATTTCTTTTGAAGAATGCAAAAAGCTGCAGAGAAATTTAATAATTTCTCATGCAGTAGGTGCTGGTGAACCATTCACAAAGGATACAGCAAGAGGAATTA
>JAEZDX010000601.1 GCA_023417975.1 Bacillota bacterium | reverse complement strand
GAAATACATAGATATGATTACAAAGGACAAGAGCCTCATATCTACCATCATTCCAATGGGAGATGGCATTGCAGTACTAAAAAGGAGGGACGACTAAGTGAAAAAACCTGAAATTCTTTCTCCGGCTGGAAATCTTGAAAAACTTAAAACTGCCATAGATTTTGGCGCAGATGCGGTATACTTAGGAGGCAATAAGCTGAATTTGAGAGCTTTTGCCGATAATTTCAGCAATAATGAGCTAGAGGCAGGAATTAAATATGCTCATGATAGAAATAAAAAAGCATATGTGGCGTTAAATGTACTTCCTCATAATGAAGATTTAGAGGGTTTAGAGGACTATCTTAAGGAACTTTATGAGCTTGGAATAGATGCTGCAATAGTTTCAGATCCCGGAATCATAATGACTGCAAGGGAAGTTGTGCCAAATCTTGAACTTCATTTGAGTACTCAAGCTAATAATGTGAATTATAAATCTGCAATGTTTTGGTACAAACAAGGACTTAAAAGAATAGTATTGGCAAGAGAGTTGTCTATGAATGAGATAATAGAAATGAAGAAAAAGCTTCCTGAAGATTTTGAAATTGAAGCCTTTGTCCATGGTTCTATGTGTATGTCATATTCAGGCAGATGCTTACTTTCTAATTATTTGACTGGAAGAGATGCCAATAGAGGTGCTTGTGCTCAGCCATGCAGATACAAGTATTACCTAATGGAAGAAAAAAGACCGGGAGAATATTACGAAGTAATTGAAGATGACAAGGGAAGCTATATTATGAATTCAAAGGACTTGTGTATGATTCAATATATTCCCGAACTCGTAGCGGCAGGAATCAATTCCTTTAAAATAGAAGGAAGAATGAAGAGTTCTTTTTATGTTGCTGAAGTAACTAAGGCTTATAGAGAAGCTTTAGATTTATTTTGGGAGAATCCTCAGGAATATAAATTTAAAAATAAATGGCTTGAAGATCTTGATAAAGTTAGTCACAGGCAATATCATACAGGCTTTTATTTTAATGATTCCAATAAACAGGTATATGAAAGTTCATCATATATAAGAAATTATGATATAGTAGGTATAGTAAGAAGTTATGATAAAGAGAAGAAGTTAGCTGTCATAGAGCAGAGGAATAAAGTGTTTGAAGGTGATACAGCAGAAGTGTTCCGTCCGGTAGGAGGAGACTTCGAAATTACCTTCCAGGATATTAGGGATGTTGAAGGTAACAAGTTGGAGGCTACACCTGTAGCACAGATGCTGTACACAATCAAATGCCATGATGAACTTCTGGAAAATGATATGCTTATTATGAAAAAGTAAAGTTAAAAAGCGGCTTATTAGCTGCTTTTTTTATGCTTATTTATAGTGGATGGGGTGAAGTGGAAAACATGACAGTTTATACCTTTAGGTATTGTTCTTTACATTACTAAAAAAGTCTGACGATATAGTATATTTTTCAATACTTCAGGCTAGAATTAAGCTGAGGTGAGGCTTCTTATGTTAACTGAAGAAATGACAAAAAGAGTGAAAATCATAATTGGCATTTTGATAACAGTCTTTTCGCTATTGATAGTTAGGACAGCTTATTTAACGGTGCTAAAAGGCAAGGATTTGAGTGTAATGACTGATAAGCAATATAAAATATATGAGCCTATCGGCAATTTAAAATATATACTTCAAGACAGAAATGGCAAGGAGCTGCTCAACTATAAAACAAAATACTACTTCGTCATAGATGTAGACAGCTATATAAAAAACAATAGAGATACAGATATAACAAGGCTTAATTCTTTGATTTACATATTAAGAAATTACAATAAAGATTATGACTTAACTGAACTTAAGCCAAACACTACCAGTAAAAGAATCTACTACGAAATTGATTTAACTACCTATGATAAATTAAAGGACATAAAGGATATCAAAGGAATATATTGTTACATGAAAAGCGAAGTTGATAGGTCGGATACTTGGAAATATACAAATATGCTTACAAATGCATTGGACTCAAATAATAAAACTAAACCGGCTGACTCTATAGAGGGTTTTATTGCCGATAAGACTAAAGATAACATATATTCCCAAATAGCATTTGATAAGGACGTTAATGGACTTATAACTGAAGGAAAATATATAGTTCCGGAAAATAACGTAAATATTAAACTGACAACCGACAAAAGTATTGAAGATAAAATAAAAGACATATTAAAGCAGAATAAATTTAGTCAGTACCCTCAAATCGGAGTGGCACTTATGGAAGCAGATACAGGAAAAATTTTAGCCATGGTACAAAAGGATGATCAAAAGCCCAATATTCTTTTATGTTCAGCTACAGAGAACGGTTTTGAACCGGGTTCAATTTTCAAAACTGTTATTGAAGAAGCTGCTTTAGAGAAGGATAAAAGTCTTTATAATATGGAGATACAATGTAAAGAGGATCACAAAAGTCATGGAACAGTTGATATGGAAGCTGCTTATATAGTATCATGTAATACATATTTTGGGCAGATGGGATCCACATTAGGCTTTAAAAATATATATACAATGGCAAGAAATCAGGGGATTTTTGATAAAGTTTTAAACTTCAGTGGAAATAATGAAGTGATGGGAGATATACTTGCACCTGAAAAATTGGATCTAAAAAAAGTATTCGCAAATAACTATGGAATTGTAAAAAATGTTAAGCCTGCTGACAATCCGGAAACTATGCTGGGTATAGGACAGAGTATGAGAATTACGCCACTACAGGCATTAAATATAGTAAGTACAGTAGTAAACGATGGAACATATGTAAAACCTTATATTATAGATTCGCTAGTAGATAATGACGGAAATACAGTACAAAAGTTTGATACAAGTAAAAGTACAGCATTTAAAAAAGCAACCGCTTTAACGGTAAAAGAAAATATGAAAGAGGTTCTTACTAACACTTCCGGCACAGGTAAGCAGGCGTATATTCAAGGTATGGAATGCGGCGGTAAAACCGGAACGAGTACAAGGTATGTGCAGGAAGAAGGAGTAAGCCAAAAGTATTCCGATGGATGGTTTATAGGCTTTGTAAAGAACAAAGGGAGATACTATAGTGCTGTAGTATACGTTCAAGCCATTGATGTAGATACTGAAGGTGGGGGCTCAACTGCTGCTCCAATCTTTAAGGAAGTTATGAATAGTGTGCTTAATTAAAGCAAATATAAGCTCACTCAGCCATATATTATAGAAGTTTTGAAAATATTACAGTTACATATACTATAGAAAATATAAATTTTAATAGGAAACAAATTATGAACAGCCGAATATTATATTAATAAGCACTATTAGGAGGAACATCCTGTGTTGTTTGTTAATTACTTATTAGATATGTTCGGCAGCGTTACTTTTCTCACTGCGTATATAACCAGTGGAAATTCATTTCCTCAACCACTGGATGAAAAAGAAGAAGAATATTATTTGTCTAAGTTAAAAGAGGGAGATTTGTTAGCAAAAAGTGTTCTTGTTGAGAGGAACTTAAGACTTGTAGCACATATAGTAAAAAAGTATTCATACCCCGGAAAGGATATTGATGATTTGATATCTATAGGCACAGTGGGATTAATAAAGGCAATAGATTCCTTTGATATTAAAAAGGGAACCAGACTGGCTACATATGCAGCCAGATGTATAGAGAATGAGATATTAATGCTTATACGTAATAACAAAAAGATCAAAGGAGAGGTGTATTTACAGGACCCTATCGGCATTGACAAAGAGGGTAACGAAATATCACTAATGGACGTATTAAGCAGTGATGAAGATTCTATCATTGAGATAGTTGAAAGTAAAATACAAATAAAAAAATTATACAGCAAAATAAATAGCTGTCTAACAGAAAGAGAGAAGATAATCATTGAGATGAGATACGGTCTTACAGATGGGAATCAGAAGACGCAAAGAGAAATAGCTAAGCTTTTAGGAATATCAAGATCCTATGTGTCGCGTATAGAAAAACGATCACTGAAAAAATTATATAAGGAACTGAATGGAAAGTTTAAAATATGAAAGTAGGAAAATAATGCATTTTGACGTGGGTATTTTTAGTAATACTATTAAAAAATACTAAATTTCGCTGAAATGCAAGCTTTGTTTACAAAATCCTTTTATAATTTTTAAATTATAAAAGGATTTTGTAACGTTTTGTAGAATAATAAATAGTAATATTAAACTAAACAAAGCGAAGCGAAATATTTTCCTTTATATACAAGGGGGTAAACTATGTTATCATTAAACGAATTATTGGAAATGACATTAAATGCAGGTGCATCAGATTTACATCTGACTGTTGGAGTTCCGCCCACTATGAGGGTAAACGGAAGATTGATTTCAATCCACGATACCAAACTTATGCCGGCAGATACAGAAATTTATGCTAAAGAAGTGCTGGAACAAAGATATGACAGCTATATAGCTGATGGTGAAATAGATACTTCTTATTCTGTTGGTGGAATGGGAAGATTCAGAGTGAACATATTTAAGC
>JAEZDX010000449.1 GCA_023417975.1 Bacillota bacterium | reverse complement strand
CATAAAATTAGTTTTAAAGGATGAACTAAAAGAATTGAATTTTGGAGCGTGGGAAGGAGAGAGGTTTTCCGATATAAAAGGAAAATATCCCGTGCAGTACGATAATTTATGGAATAATCTTGAGGAGTACGAACCGGTAGAAGGAGAAACCATGGAAGAGCTCATTAAAAGAGTGCAAACATTTTTAAAGGAACTATTTGAAAATTGTGATGCGGACAATGTACTTGTAGTGGCTCATACCTTTATAGTGAGGACAATTACTTTAATTGTTAAAGGTTATTCTTTAGAAAAGTTTTGGAATCCTCCATATACGGGAAATACTTGTTTGAGCATTGTAGAGGTTAAAGGTGACAAGCTTACTATTATAATGGAAGCTGATATATCACATTTAAATGAAAATAATTAATAGATGCATTAGTAAAATTAGGCTTCAACAAGATAGAATCTGTTGAAGCCAGTCAAATTATATGTAATTAATAAAGTAAATAATTTAGGGGTTGTGATTAGGACACATTAGTAAGTTAGAATTATTTTGATATCCGTAAGTTACCGATACTTGAGGCGTTGCTTCCATCTGTTTTTATTTTAAATAAAGATCCGGATTGGTTGGAGTAGAAAATCCAATCGCCGGTAACATTTATGGAAGCAGGAGATTGTTCGCTGTTTTTCGCTAAAAAAATTGACTTTTCACTGTCGATACGCAGCTTATATAGACCTTTCTGGTATACTCCGTAATATATCCAGCCATTGTCGATATTAAAGGAGGTTACGTTGTTTTCTATTAACTTAGTTTCTTGTTTGCTATTAATATTGTACTTTATTACAGCACCGCCACTGTCAGGATTTTCTGTGGCAATATAATATATATAGTCATCTTCTATGTGAATAGACGAATAAGCAAGAGATAGTGTTCCTTCATATAAAAGTTTTCTATTACCGCTATTCTTGTTCATATCGAAAATTTTTGTGCTCCTGGTTGATGTATCGGCATTATAATCGGTACTTTGAATAACATATAAGCTGTCACCTTTTGCACCTATTACGTATTCATTATCCTCTAGAGTCAATTTGTCATTATTACGATAAAAGCCTGCATTTTGGGAGGCATCAGGAGAAATTTTATAGCTATAAATATCATGACCTATTACTGCAGTAATAAAACGGTTTTCTAACTTTTCTTTCACAGAGCCATCTGTCTTTATTTTATAAGAATCAATGCTTTGAGTGGAAGAAGGAGATAGTTGAGGATAGCTATAACAATAAATCCAATCTCCAACTACATTTAAATTGCGGTAGAAACCGTCAGCGATTTTTTTAGATTGCCCATCCTTAGTATTCATCCTATATAAACCTTCGCTGTTACTGTAATACACCCAATTGTTCTGAACAGCAGCTATTCCGCCATTATTTAAATTATCCATACTGTTACCTGCCTTAGGCTTGTTCATAAAAATGCTATACAAAACTACTGAAACTAATATGAAAGGTATTAATAATATAAAGTATTTAAATTTCGTTTTATGAGCAATTATAGGTGTAAGCTTTTCTTTTTTAAATAAAGTCCTTTTCATACCTTGAGAAAGGGAATCCTCGTCTATTACTCTGTTAACACAATCATCTTCATCAATAGCTTGGACTGGATATCCGCAGGAACTGCAGAATTTTTGATATACTTCTAATTGCATACCGCATTTTGTACAATAGGCCATACAACACACTCCTAATTTATAACTTATAGTAAAAGCTTGAATATATTCTATGTTTTATATATAATTCAACAAAACAGGACTGAATCCTTCTATATTGTGAAAAATGCAAAAATATAAGCCTTATGCTAAATACACAAGCTTATATTTTTTTGCGTTTTGCGATTATTTATTTACTTTATAAATAGGATGATTTATGTCTGTAGCTTTATCAAAGTATACGAAGTTCCCTGCTACAGTGAACGCTTTTACGAAGCTTTCGTCACTTAATTTGGTATTTGAAGTTCCATCTGATTTAATTTTATATAATTTATCGAAATCTGAATTGTTAATATAATAGAGCCACCCGCTGTTTATGGTTAAACCTGAAGATTTAAAATCGTTGAGCTTTGTTTTAATTTGACCGTCAGATGAGATTTTATATATCTTGTTTCCATCCCAGGCGTTAACATAGTAAACTGCATCAGCGTCAGAAGCAATGCTTAACGGAGCATCATCCAACAGCTTTGTTATATTGGTTCCGTCTATGTTTACACTATTTAGGGATAGTTGATCGGAAGCAAAATTTTCATAAAAGAGTATTGCTCCATAAATATCAAAATGCCGTGAATTAATACCAAGTGATTTTATTATACCCGTATCCACATTTAAAACAGATAAAAGGTTTAATGAGTTTATAAAATAAATAAGATTCCCAATCATAATAAGATTGGTGGCCTTCTCATCAGTAAGTTGTTTTTTCTCGGTTCCATCGAGGCTTAAAGAATATAGCTTTAAAGCATCTGACTTGTTTGAAAAGTAAATAGTATTGTTTGATAAAATAAACTCTTCAGCTGAAGCATCATTTAGTTTTTGCTTACTTGTTCCATTAGTGTTTATTGTGTAGAGCTTTTCTCCATCCGACCAATTGGAATAATATATTGAATTTCCATTCTGTATGATGGAAGCGGACTTTAGGACATTAGCTGAATTATCCGGGGTTACTATCGGAGTGTTTGTTTCATAGCTTAACCCTGTTGATGGTGAGCTTGTTTGAATTGTACCAGATGAAGCCTTTGAATCGTTTGAAGCAGAACTGTTTGTTTTTTTACATCCGGAAAAAACTAAAGCAGGAATTATTAATATCAAGATATATTTTTTTAATAATGTCATAATACAGTTCCTCCTATAAATGACATGCTTTATTTAAGTTTAATTATAAAATCAACTAAAAAACATCTTTTCTCTAATATAACAGATAATGCGACATAAATAAATAAAAATTGCATAAATTTCTAACATCTCTTAAAGCTGCAAAGAGAAATATATAAATTTATGCAATTTAAATATAAATGAATTAAAATCAGTTACCTGTAATTGGTTTGGCTGTCACATCATTTATGGGAGTGTAATTCATTGCATCTAATTCTTTTTTAAAATAGGCTTCATACATTGCTCTCGCTACTGGTGCAACATAGCTTCCGTGACCTCCGTCAAAGATTACAATGGCTACAGCAATTTGAGGTTTATCAAACGGAGCAAAACCAACATATACACCGAAGGACGTTCTTCCTAAATCATCTTGGTCCTGTCTATAGGTAGCCGAACCGGTTTTACCGGCAGTTGGAATAGGAAAACCGTTAAATATACCGGCAGCAGTACCGTCATCGCCAACAACGGCATGCATGCCTGCTTTGACCGAATCTATGGTAGACTGCTTAATGCCTGTATCTTCCAAAACCTCAGGTTTATTTTGCTGAACAACTTCTCCGTTTGGATCTATGATCTTATCAACTAAATGTAATTTGTATCTCTTACCGCCGTTAACTATAGTAGCAATATAGTTGGCTAGCTGCAGAGGTGTAAAGGAACTAATACCCTGTCCGATAGAAGCATTATATATATTGGCCCCTATCTTAGTCTGGAAATTTCCATCGTCAACAGCTATGTGTTCAATTTCATAAGCGATATTAGCGATTTCACTTTTAGTAATATTTTTGCCTTTGTACAAAGGATCCGTATTAACAAGCTCAGTAAGTAGGCTTATATACGTACCGTCTGCTCTATTACCTGTCTTTATTGAATCTTGAATTTGATCTCTAAGCTTCTTTCTGATGGTAATTACATTATCATCTTCATTTCCGTTTATATGGAGTTCTATAGGGGTAAAAGAGTTTCCTCGGTAGCCTTTGCCGGAAAGTAATGTATCCATAGTAATATACAGATAAGAATCCGCAAATCTGTTTTTTATTGAATAGCTGTTAAAAACTTGGCCGAAGTTTTCAGCTATTTCAATACCTGTAGAAGGTTTTGTTTTTGATGTAGGATTTACTCCCAAACCAAATTTCCATGAAAATTCTGCCAGTTTATCGTCACCATAAGTATCTCTTAGTTTTTTTCCTACAGTCATGAAATAGGGGTTACTTGATCGTGCCAAAGCACTTACCAAGTTTACCACGCCATTGGCGCCATCGGATGGGAATGTTGTTCTGAAATTATTGCCATCATCAAAATATCCGTTATCCACTACAGTAGTACTTGGAGTAATTACACCGGACTCTAATCCTGCAATGGCGGTCATAGGCTTAAAAGTGGAACCCGGAGGCGTTAATGAAAATGTTGCATAATTGTATAGTGGACGAGCGACAACATCGTATTGATCCTTTCTGGCTCCGGTAGTTTTGTCAGTTATAGGAAACAACTTGTCTATTCTATCCTGACTGTAATTTTTTGATTTACCAAATGCTTCTAAGTCAGGTTGAAAGTATTTCTTATATAAATCATTGCTTAAGCCTGATGGGTTTGAGAAATCATTTGGATCAAAGGTTGGATTACTGACTAATGCCAGCAAACCTCCCGTATTTACATCTATTGCGACTGCAGCAGCTCTTGTAGCATTTGATGTATCAACATCTTTCTGGCGGCCCTTTGACTGTAATTCCTTCATTACCTTGTCCAAAGATACTTGAGCGGCATATTGAACATCACTGTTTATAGTAAGTTGAACGGTATTGCCTGGATAAGGTTCTTTTCTGCCAAGCTCATTGATTATTCTTCCCATGGAATTGACCTGAACAATACGTTCGCCTTTTGAACCTTTCAAGTTATCTTCTAGAGCAGATTCGATACCTGAAATGCCTACATAATCCGTATTAACATCATATCCACTCTCTTCGTAATGTTCTTGATTAGTGTTTATCTTTGATATATATCCTAAAACCGAAGAACCAAGCTGAGCATAGGGATAGCTTCTAACAGGTTGCATAGACACATCAACGCCAGGTAAATCCGTCAACTCTTGAGAAACTGTAAAACATGTATTTTTACTTACATTTGCAGCGATAACTACAGGCTTTGAGTTTGAAAAACTTTGCATTCGCAAGGCATCCTTTACGAGCATGTATCTTCTCTGCTGTTCTATGGTCAATGTCTTTTTATTAACGTTACATGCTTTTAAAAGCTGCTCAAAAGCATCTTTTGAGTGCTTATCATCCTTTTTGTACTTTTCAAGAAGCTGAGTCACTTCATCTAAAGAAGTTATTTCATAATTTGACTTTATAATATCCAATGCATTGTCAGCATTGGTTTTGTATAGCTCCGCATAATTCTTAAAAATCCCTTCAGGAGTGATATTGTAAAGAGTTATTAAGTATTTAAAGGTATCTTCAGGTGTCATTTTAAGAAGCTCTGAGTCTATTTGACTACTTTCTTCATCCGTTAAATCACCATTCTTCTTAGGAAATAGACGTTTTCTTACGTAATCATCTACCCCTCTGTCCTTCATAAATCTCAACTTAAGACGCTTGTTTATATCTTCGCTTTCTCCTTTGAAGATAAAGGATAATGGATTGATTTTCAATTCAAAATCATCTTTTTGTAAATCTTTGTTTGTATCCAATATTTTAAATAGTTTGTCCATTGCATTGTAGAAATAGAGCTTGCTCTCAGTTGTTTCTGTAAAGGTTAATGTAAAGCTCTGCTGATTGGTTGCAAGTTTTAATCCATTTGCATCTAATATTTCTCCTCTTGGAGCAGGTTCATCTATTTCGGTAGTGCTTTTATTTTCGGCTTGGAGTTTATAATCTTCAGATTTTGTAATCTGTAGATATACAAGTCTGGACGCAATTAGCCCAAAAATAAATATAGTTAGTACAAATAATGCTGTAAACCTATTAAAAAATTCCTTTTTATCCTTCATTTAGTCACCCGCTTTTAATAATTCGCATATATTCACAAATGTAATGTAGCACTAAATTTTACGTATGTAAACCCAAAAAGTACACCATATTTTTATATATTATCTTTTATTAATGAATCTTAATAAAATGTTAGCGTATTGTTCATAAAATATAATGGTGTGAAAATGCATATGATATTTTAGTAGGCATGATTATGTAAAGATGTTAAAATTATAAGAGATGGTAGTTATATTTACAGAATAAGGAGTAAAACTATGAGCGATTTTTATATTTTGTTTATTAAAGCGTTGGTTATAGGGCTCGCTACAGGTGTAGTAATAGCAATACCAATAGGCCCAGCCGGAATAGAGTCGGTGAGATGGACTATGAGCAAGGGTTTCAGACATGGAATATGGGTAGCAGTAGGATCTGTTGCAGTTGATACGGTGGATGTGGTACTCATAAATTTCGGCCTATTGAGTTGGATAGAGACCAATAAGCTTTTAGAGGCAATATTTTGGATAATATCAGGTATCGTAACTTTTTATATAGGTTTCAGGGCTGTAAGAAGCGGAAGGAAATATAATTTGGATGAGGAAGAGGAACTTCTGGAAAAGAAAAAAATTACAATGCATCCCGTTTTTACGGGATTTATAATAAGTATAACTTATCCAATGACGCATTTCTCCTGGCTCACCTTTAGTACAACCTTCATAAGATATTGGAGAGGCCTAGGCGTTGTGCCATATGTAACCTTTGTCGCAGCTATGCTGTCCGGTATTCTCATTTGTCTAGCATTCATGAATCTGCTGGCTGCAAAGGGAAGAAAAATTGGAAGCGGCAAAAAGACCGAAAAGTTTACAGGTTTGCTTGCCTATGGTATAGCAACGCTTGGTATAGCCTTCATCTTTTTCGGGGTATACCGGTTATGGGGACGGTTCAACATTTAACTTTGTAAGAACTGACGTTGAAATATGTCAGTTCTTTATTTCTCAGAATGAGTGCTATTTTACTACACTTAAACATTTAAGCAAGGCTTGTACTATTTTATAGATGAGAAAAGACACCATTATAGATCTTTGAAAAAAACTAAATCTTTGCAAGTTAACGAATAGCTTGATTTAATAACTATACGTAGCAATGAGATTATTTATCAGCACTGAATACTTTTCATTTTTTGTTAACAGAGTATATCCCTTCTCACACAACTTCCAAAGGTTAGATTGTGTAATGTTACCAATATAATTGCATATGTCTTTAAAGCTGTAATTACATAATGACCGCATGATAAGTACACATAGACACTTTAACTCATTATGCGTATGATTGAATTTAATGTGTATGTTGAGAGGTGTTTCAGTGTATTTTGCAATAAAATTCACTATGTCCTCGGGCACAAAATTCCTTATAAGTATTTTTCGCTCAGTTCTGCACTGAGAGCCTTCGTTTTTGAATTCTATGTCAATCTTATCCGGAGAATCTGAAACTCTATTGATATATTCCAAGTAAGTTACTCTGGCTTGCTGAAGATTTGAGCTGAAATGACCCAGTATGAATTGTATGTCAACAATATCAAATTTATCGGAAGCTATGCCTAAGTATATTCCTAAGCTTGAGTATTTATATTTTTCAACCTTATTTTTATAGCGAGTAATATCCTTAG
>JAEZDX010000401.1 GCA_023417975.1 Bacillota bacterium | reverse complement strand
TAGGAACAGGCCGGTTGCCGAACAACTCATTGGTTTACTAGAGGATAAAATAGAAACAGGTTCAACTATTTGTACAAACAATAATGCCTCCTATAGGACTGTGGCAAAGGAATTAAATCTTACGCTGTATAAACTTACTTCTCCAAATCAAGTCATAGAAGAAAAATATGATAATCAAAAAGCAAAGTTTTTCGGGAAACAGCTTAAAGGCTTTCTTGCTAGCTTTAATGGAGTTGCAACAAAATATCTCAACAATTATATTGCTTGGCTAAAGTGGTGGTGCCTAGAAACGGTTATAAATTCAGGCTTTGAAGTCATGGATATGTTTCTTAAGGTAGTCTTTAGCAGAGTTAATCTCCGGGTTTGCGATTTGAGGTTTGTAACGTCCCTACCGGTGAATGCTTGTACCTAACGGCAAAACTTGACCATAACATATCCATAATCCATAGCAGCAATGCTTGTCCAATTATAGACACCAACCACTATTTTACTACAGAGCCATAGTCCCATGTAATCGCATATATAAAACATCCGTCCCTAAATATTCACAAATTCACGTAAACCTTTATTCTTTCTGCAACTGCCTCCAACACTTTTACTAATTAAATTCTAATGCAGCTATTTTACCACAATAGGAACAAATATATCCGATAAATGATAACCCACTTTATCCTTAAATACTTTGGGTGTAATTACATGGAACATTTCATAACGTTCAGCTGTATCGTTTTCAAATGATGACAATTCAAAACACTTGCTATCAGCTACCCATTTATGAATGATTTCTTTAGCTTCATCAAAATCATCCTCAATGTCTTTTGCAGTCCCTACTGCATATAGTCCACCTGGGAAGTCCATCAACTCATATCCCCCAGTGTCAGCATGTCCTTCCGGAATGGCGAAAATCCATTCCATATATCTCTTCTTAGCGTTATACCACATAAAATCGCGGGGAGTAATATACTGTTTGACATCAATGCTTGACCACCAGTTGTCAAATGCTTTAAGTTCATCCATTGTAGTAATGCTGCCCGAACACACTACTTTTAGTGGCGGAATGTTGATTACTCTAATGTTCTGCACTTCCAATACCCTCCTTTAGTTTTAATTCAAATAATTTAAATAATGTTTATATGCTGTTTACCAGCAATCCGAATTAGTTTATAAGACAATTATACATTATTTACAATATTGTTACAATAACTTTTATTTTTATACACCTAAATAACGCTAACTATCGAAATTAAAATTGGCTACCACCACAGTAGTCTTCTCCGTATATTCTTGAATCAGCTCATCTACCTTCCTGCAAATGAACTTCAAGTTACACCCTTGGCAGTCACTCAAAACCTGTGACTCAATCAAACTGCAGCTAGAGCCCTGAAAACTCACATCAAACATTGTTGAAGCAATGGCAAACTTATCGTACCTCTCCTCCTCTCCGAATTTTTTCACTACTTTGTTGTCTACAAACATCTTAATCCTCCTTCCATTCCTTAATGTTGCTGAAAGCTTATGAACCTTACAGCCTCCATCATATATTTGCCCCAGGATTTTAAAAAATTTTCCTTAGGAGCTTCAATATAATAAATACACAGTAATAGAAGTGTGTATTTATTAATACGTAAAAAATTTTTAAGGAGATGATTTTTATGAGAAGAAGAACTATGACCTTTGGGTCCGGAAATGCCAATAGCTCATCAAGCGTGGAAAGTGTAGATGTGTTTTATACGGATAATCGCGAAGAAGTGGGCTTTATTGAAGGTGAACCAAAAGTAAAAAATGCTGTGGCAACCTTTAGCTTTGCCACGGATAATAAAAAAGACCTCAGCACATCCACCCCGGCTGCCACTGTACCAATGCAGCTGCTGCCTGACACTGTACCAATGCTCTCTAAGGCTGCAGGCCTGAGAGGCCTCACCCCACCGATAGATGGTGAAAGCTTTTCTGTGAAGCGCGGCTACCAGTTCCGCCCGTCCACTCTCAGAAAGCTCAATGAACTCAAGACGAAGCATCCGGATCTTAACGTGTATCTTAATACTATCCTGGATGCCGCAATCCTGCATTATTACAACTACATAATGAGTGAAGGCGGCAACTTTTAAAGTAAGAAGATATCACGATATCTTGATATCTTCTTATCGTGATTTCGTGATATCGTGACATAACTTTATGGAGATCAGTGCATGTCTATGTTAGTGTCAGCAACTTTAGGGCCCCAAGGAACTCACTTATTTTCTTAGGATCTTTAACTACCAGCGGCATTTTATGAGACATATATATTTTTTTGTCTACAAATTATATGCTAGTGATATCTGAGGTCTTGTAATTATATATTTTCCTCACAGTTATAGTACTTGAAGCTTTTGAATAGACTGCAAAAGAAAATATAAGCAGAAATAGTGTGCCGCACACTAATACAGTCCTTTTCACAAAATCACCTCTAACTAAAAATAATGTATAAAGAAAGTTCCCATAGCACCCATATACTATGCCGCTTGATGTATCACCGGCAGATGCTGCTGTTGAAATAATCAGTATCGTTGCAAATGCAGTAAAACTTACATTTACTATTATATCCACCATAAATTAACATGTAAATATTTTACGTTTTTCTTGTATTTTCTTACAATTTGTTTATAATATGTTGAAGTTTTAGATAGGATTAATCTCTAAAATTGAAGATTTAACACTTTATCTATACATTGCTGTAATATAGATACAGAAAGTATACAGTCGCCATATTATTGTATGTTTGTAATATTTTACACAATAAGATATGATAAAAATAACTAATATTAATTTTTGTAAGCAAGGATGGGAAGAGAATGATTAAGAAAATAGCGTTAGTATTGCTTCTCTTAATAATAGTTATTTGTATGATGGTTTATCCAAAAAATAATGATATTGATAAGAAGATACCCTATATTCCTATTGATTATAATAATGTTGATAAAGTATCACTTGTTGGTCTTGTAAATAAGTCCACCAATGCGGTAGATAACAATAGAATTGTAAAAAGCATCAATAAGATAACAAGTTACAAAAATAAGTCCAAGCCGGTAAATCATTCAACTCCAGGTCCGATATGGAGTATAATAATTAACATGAAAGATAACGAGAGTATCATTATATACAAGGATTCCCATGGAGACACCAAAATAAGTAATTGGGTATCAAGTGTATATATTATAGATAGTGGTATAATTCAAAAGCTTTTAAATGAAAACAATTTACAAATAGAAACTACCTATGCCTCTTAAAATAGCCCGGAAATCTCATCAATTGTAATGGGATTTGTAAAGGTTATGCCCGTTCTCAGCTGAGCATTCAATACTATTTTGGTAAGTATAATAAATAAAAGTGGACGCATTGCTGCATCCCTTATGTGCTTCTTATATTTTAATTAATTTTTTAAAACGTGAACCTAAAATCAAGACTTGTTAATAGCTCGTTAATCAATTACTCCTTATTCATTTTTTTCACTTTTAAGAAGAAAGTTAAAACAAAACCTATACAAATTAATATTGTTAGCAGCATAAAGGTATTATGAAAGGCAATATTTCCTGCAGTGGTCAAAGAACTATTCCTAACAGTACTTTTGATTTGGTTGGATAAAAACGCCGTTATAAATGCAATTGAAAATGAATTAATAACCTGTAATAATTCATTTGTCATAGGCGTAACTCGAGTGATCAAATTTAACGGCGCTGCTTGTAGTGCATGATTGTTAACCTGCATATTAACCAAACCTTGTCCTAAACCTAAAAGAACAATGCAAGTGAGCAAATATGCTATTGAAGTAGTATTTGTAATTTGAGCTAGTAAAACTAAACTAGAACCTGTCATTAAAAATCCCGGAATAGCAGCTGACTTTGTCCCAAATTTATCAAACAATCGCCCACCAACTGTCATCCCAATAAAACTTGCTACTGCTTGCGGAACCATCATCAACCCGCACTGCAAGGATGAATAGTCACGAATATTTTGCAGATATAATGGAATTAGCAGCATTGAGCCAAAAACTGCAACCTGGTTAAGCCACATTAATATAATTCCTTTACGAAATTCAGATACTTTAAAGACCTTAACTTCCAACAACGGATTTTTAGTTGTCGTTTCAACATATATAAAGATGAGCAGCATCAGAAAACCTACGGCTAAAAATGCCAGAGCCTGGGGAGTTGTCCATCCTTTTTCAGATCCGACATGAACTCCATATATAAGAATTGGAAAAGCTAGCGGTGACAAAAGAGCGCCCTTTAAATCAATTTTGGTATTTTTCTTGCTCTCAAAGTTAGGTAAAAATATAAAAACCATTGCTAATGCTATAAGACCAATGGGTATATTGATAAGAAAGATTGTGTTCCAACTATAATATTTGATTAACAAGCCGGATAATGCCGGACCAATAGTTGGAGCCAACAACATAGGGAGCCCTAAAATCCCCATCATACTACCTCGCCTTTCAATAGGAATAATTCTAAAAGACATTGCCAACCCAATAGGACCAACTATTCCCCCCGTTAAACCCTGCAAAATTCTATATAAAATTACTTCTTTAATGCTCGTTGAGCTTGATACTAAAAATGATGCTATAGTGAAAAATAGAATAGCAGCACCAAATACTTTTTTAGTAGAAAAACGGTCTGCCAGCCAGCCTGAATAAGGAATCACCGTAGCCATTGCAAGGGTATAGGCTGTAATAGCCCACTGTGATGTAGCTAGATCAGTATTAAAAGCAGATTGAATATGAGGCAAAGCTACATTCATAATTGTGGTATCCATCATAACCAGTAACATGCCTACTGCAATTGTTAAAACTGCAGGTAAAACCTTTTTTAAATGAAATTCATTTTTTTCATTCATTTTTATTTCCTCCTTACCGAACACTGTTCTGAAATTATAATAACACTGTTCGGTAACACTGTAAAGAAAAAAATCTTATATTTCAAAGATTTTTTTCTAACACCTTTATTCCATTAATAAAAATATTTATTCCGAATTCAAACATTTCATGACTTCCAAGTTTATCAAAAAAGCCATCTCTTTTTAATTTATACAAATATGGTGTATTACTTTCAGAAAATCCATTTCCTTCTGTAAAGTTAAGCTTTTCATTTGCAGCAAGATTTTGACTATCTAATTTGAAGGTAAGAATATAATTAAGATAGGTATTAATAGCATACAGTTTATTTTCCTCACTTAAGTTCAATCCTTCTACAATCTTCAATAAATTATCCATTAGCTTGCCGTAATTGGAGCTTGTAGGCGGATACATCATAAGCAGCTGAGCGAGCTCTTCGTACTTATTTAAAACACTTAAAATATTTTCAGCGTATTTCTCTAGCCGCATATCCCATTCTTTTTCATCTATTGGATAAGCAATTTCTCCACTGGCTTGATCTATCATTTCATTAAATAATGCTTCTTTACTTTCAAAGTGATAATACAAGGAAGATACTGTCATTCCTACAATGCTAGCCAGCTTTCTCATTGAAAATCCTGAAATTCCCTCTTGCTTAAGCAGCTCCCAAGACTTTTCTATAATTTTATTTTTACCTATAGGTTCCTTCATAAGCTTTTCCCCTAACATGATAATATTTGCAAAGTGATTATATATCTATAATTGTAATTGTTTTTATTATTTATATCAACTTGCTCATACTTTATGGAAAGTAAAAATCTAATCACACTGAGCAGTCCCATAAATCCTTGAAAATTGGATATTTTGTGACAGCTAAATGTGAAGATTTTTATTACTTTCCATATAGCAGCAACTCATTCTATTGCCCCATTGTAATAAATGAATTATAATAAGTCTCCTTTACTTATGGTACGGTTCTCCGTATCA
>JAEZDX010000328.1 GCA_023417975.1 Bacillota bacterium | reverse complement strand
GCAATGTACATTGGAAAATACCTATAATATTTATTTCCATCAAATGCTTCTGTAGAAATTTTTATAGTTTTAAACATTCTCTATCCACCTCAAATCTAGTAGAAGGTTATATAGAATCCCCCTAATAATATTATTAATTCCGACCGAACCGTTACTTTTCCTCTTATATTTTAGCAACAACATCTTGTCCCTGCCAACATAACTTAAAGGATGAAAATACATTGCATTTTGGGGATCACCATCATTAGTTCGCCCTGTTAACCTCCAAAAGATTCGAACAAATGTATCTCATCATCTTCTGTAAAAATAAAAGTTCAATATTTATTTTAATAGAAATGAATCTACCACATCTTTATGTAGTAGATTCATTATAATCTATAAGTATAACCCAATCTATTTTACAGTTTACTTTTTATTTGTAATTCTATATATTACTTGGAATATTAAACAACTTAAAAATATTATTGTCTATCCTTATTAACTAATTTGATGGAAAGATATACATAACCAGTTTGCCATCCTGAACAAAGGCTTGAATATTACCTGATTTAAATGTACTACCTGGTGATTCCATTGCATAATTAAGATATATCAAATTACTCCAAGCTGTGTCTCCTCCCCATATTACTGTTATGCATTTTTCATATATATCCTGAACACTGCTTCCCCATACTTTAGTAATAACCTGCCATGAATTGCCTCTGTCTAAAAGACCAACCTGGATGCCATCCTTATCGTACATAGCAGTTGTATCCGAATTAAAAACAAATCCTATCTTCTCAAACTCCTTCTTTATGGCGTCTCTCCCATGTGCCTGAGTTACCGGCCCACCGGTTGTCTGTGGGTCATGGAATGGTTCTCTTGGTTTAATTACGATAGGCGGCGCTTCCTCAGCTTTTTTCTTGGTTTCCTCGGATTTCTTTTTAGCTTCCTCTTGAGCTTTCTGTTCAGATTTCTTTTTAGCTTCCTCTTCCGCTTTCTGTTTTGCCTCTTCTTCTGCCTTCTTCTTTGCCTCTTCATCCTTTATTTTTTGTATTTCCTTGTTATAAGAATCCTTTAAATCTATTGCATCCTTATTACTTTGGTCAAATTTTAAAATAGTGTCAAGATAAGTAATTGCCTTGTCATAATTTTTATTACCGCCTTCAGCTTTAGCTCCATTAATATTGTCAGTAATATACAGATTTCCCGCTTCTTTTATTTTGTCCTGAGCTGTACTATATCTCTTGGTGTCTTTTTCTTTTATTGTTTTAAATTTGTCCATGGCTTCCAAATACTTCTTTTCATTCACCAATTGTATAGCTGAATCGAATACTGACTTCGAATCCTTAAGTTCCTTTACCAAACTTATTTTACTTTCGACCAGCTCCTTCTTTTTAGGCTTGAATTTAAGCGAACTGTTAAAAGTATTGATTGCTTCATCAAAGTTCTCCTTAGATAACAAATCCATGCCTTTATCATATATTTTGTTATACTTATAGTTATTGTATCCATATACAGTACAAGGTATAGAAATAGAAATAGCAATAACGACAATAAGCATTACTGAGATAAGCATTTTTTTTGATATAATTCTTTTATCCAAAATTATCTCCCCCCGAAGCATAATAATTCTACATGAGTTAAAAAATTCCTTCAAACATCATGATATATATTTACATTAACTCTATAACTCGACATATTAAATTATCTTTCGTTTCTGAGCTTTTAAACTAATTACAAGATTTTATTAATGACCTGTACTCGATTTATAAGACACACATGAGTTAGATATAACATAGTCATGTGGAGGAGATAAGAATGAAGAAAGTGCAGAATCCTACTGAAGCCAGCATAGCAGAACTTGAACCATTGCGTAAAGAGAAGGAATGAAAAATATCTGACCTAGAGGATTAGCTTACAATACTAAAATAAAGCTACGACTTCTTTATTCAGGGCAACCAGAAATAGTCTATTACTTTATTAAGGAACATAACTCCCCTCATTCGGTTGAAAAGACGTGCCATTTACTCGATATTTCACGGAGTGGTTATTATGATTGCAGTACACGGCCCATCAAGTGCGAAATGCTCTATCATAAACAAGCGATTCTTGCAAAAGTATTACTGACAACCTTCAAATCAAGAGCAATGATTAAAGTAAACATAAGTGTAAAAAAAATTGTACCTTTCCAATTCCTTTTATGAATTTTCATTTCCCAATCACCTCATATACATTAATACAACTATCTACTTATTTCATCATTAATCAATTTTACAATTCACTGACTCTATGCAACATTAAAATTTTTCTATGTATGTCAGATTCTTTTGAAGTTAGTTTAATAGATTTTTAAAATTGCTTAAAATGTAAAGCAATCTAGCACATCTCAATGTAGTAGATTCCTTATCATTTACGAGTATAACTCAATCTTTTATAGTTTACTTTTTATTTGTAATTCTATATATTATTTGGAATACTAAACAACTTAAAAATATTATTGTCCATCCTACTGCCAACTCTTTTGCTGATATTATAGAGAAAACTTGTAATAATCTCCCCAACAATAATGCAGTAAAAGAAATTACTATACTTACTTTATTTACAGTTTGCTTACTCATGTATGTATACACCCTTTCCGCTGTTGAATAGCAGTTACTGCATTCTTTACTAATGTGCACGCCACATGAGAACCTGTATGTTCTATGCGCCACATTTGCTAAAAAATTACGATTTATTAACATATGAAAATTACAAATAGAAAATAGGAATAGAGAAGTGGACTTACCACTTTCCAAAAGGAAAAATAATCAAAAAAACTTCTCCATTAGTTCTAACGTTTACTTGTTCCTATTAATAATTAATCTGGCAACAGGTAATCATCAACTATATCACCTAATAGATTAAAAATCAGCTTATATTCAGCAATATTAATATCATCATATTGTATAGCTGCATATGCTATTACGCAATCATTCACATAATCATCAGGCCAATTAACTATTGTTAAAGCAACTTTTGATAACTTAACGCAAATCATTTTTTCGTCTAACTTACCATATATAGAGTAAAATGTTTCCGGCTCTTCTTCTAAAAAATTATTATAGTAGTTCCAAAAACTTTTAATTGTTCTTTCTTCAACATTATTTTTTATAGCCCATTCTCTTAATTCAAGAGTATTCAAGTTAATTCCTCCCTATAAAATCTTAATGAAGTATCTCGACAAGTCATCCTTTACTTTAACCTCAAATCATTTATTGACTTCTTTCAAATTAATCAAAACCGTGAAAATCCATCAATTTCTATTTTCAATATACTTTTCAGTTGCAAATTATTACAATAACTTTATCTGATACTTCCACTCTTTTTTAATGGCTGCATTTGCTTCTTACATTCAACAAATATATATTTTGCAAGACTATGTATATGAAACGTAATTGCAATTATACAAAATATCAGCGCTAAAATAGTATGAAATATCTCATCATAGTAATCTGTAGGTAGATTTTGTGTTTGTCCATCTAAAAGCTTGGTAATAACAATGATTGCCATACCAAAAATCAATGAAAAGACTATATCCTGCTTTGCAAATCTATTAGTACTAATAATTATGCCAATAAGACTTATATTTGAAAAAAGCCGTTTATTGAAGCTCATTATCCAAAAACTAAAAGTACTTACTAATGAAAGTATAATTATAACCCATGATATGACTTTAAAATCAAAATTCAGAGCTATACTCCGCCCATTAATGAGTAAACTTACCACTAACGATGAAAAACTAGAAGAATAGAAAAGTATTTTTCGAGTTCTCAGATTCATATCATCAATATTCTTAAACTTATTTATATTAATTACCTCCTCTAATAGACATTGCGACATGTACTATCATATAACACATACTATTTACTATAAAAATTATGATAATAAACTTTATTAAAATTGGTTTCATCACAAAGAAACAAGTTTACCTAACCAGTAATAAGAAAAAAACGTCTTACTTAATGTAAGGGTAAATAATAAAATATTAATGAGGAGGAGGTATCACTGAGTGATTTAAATAATTTAAACAAATCCATAGAAGACAGTAACGTTTTCTCCTTTGAAGCAATTATACTAAAGTACACTTCAAAGTTAGAATCAATAGCATACTGCTACGTAAAAGATGAAGCACCGGATATTGTTCAAGAGATATGGCTCAAAATTTGCAACAAACAAGTCTCTCTTGCCGATGTTGAAAGTATTGAAGCTTGGTTATATCGAGTTACAAGGAATTTATGTATATCTCATTTAAGAAAACAAGCATCCATAAAAAAACATTATAATACTGTTTCTTTTGAAGAAAATATGGAGTTTCTTGAAAACTTTATTTTAGAAAATGATATTACAGAAAATATTATTCTTACAAAAGAAGTTTCAAATATTTTTCTTGAACACATATCACAATTAAAAGAATTATATTCATTACCTATGACGTTATACTACTACAGCAGCTTTACTCTTACAGAGATTTCTCGGTACTTAAATATACCGGTTTCCACTATTAAATGGAGATTATATACAGGTAGACAGCTCTTAAAAAAATTGATAATTAAAGGAGGTTATTTTAATGACAAAAAAACAAGCAATAAATCTACTAAATAATATTAAAAAAATGGCAATAGAGGCTTCCTTAACTGGGGCATTAGCTTCTGGTGACCAAGTATTAATGG
>JAEZDX010000314.1 GCA_023417975.1 Bacillota bacterium | reverse complement strand
GTAAAAGAGTGCTCATCTTTGATGCTGATGTAGGCATGGGGAATGATGACGTATTAATGGGATTTTTGCCAAAATATAATGTTTTTGATATAATATTTAATAACAAAACAATTGAAGAAGTTATCATTCAAGGACCATATGGACTAAGTCTGTTGCCTGCAGGTTCCGGACTTAGTAGGGTAGAAGATATCACTACCGAACAGAGAGAGAGCTTTATCAGTAAACTAGCTGCCTTGGAAAATTTGGATTATATAATAATGGATACGGGAGCAGGAATAAGCAGAACTGTGCTAGGTTTTATAGCATGCTGTGAAGATCTTGTTATACTAACAACGCCTGAACCCACCTCACTTACAGATGCCTACAGCTTAATGAAGGCGGTGAATCATTTTAAACTGAAATCTAAGGCAAAGGTTATAATTAACAGAGCTTTTGATGAGAAGGAAGCATTGACTACCTATAATAAATTTAATAATGCTGTTAATACTTTTCTAAAAATGGAACTTGAATATATGGGAATGGTATCAGAGGATAGGAAAATCGTACAATCAGTCAGAGCACAACAGCCTTTTATTATGGCATATCCAAACTGCGATGCGTCTAGAGATATTGAAAGATTGGCAAGCAAAATAAGTGGAAGTAACAAAAACGAAGATGGTATCGGTGTTCAGGGGCTATTTAAAAGGATATTTAATATTTTTTCATAGGTGGGGATGTAATTGGAAGCTATTAAATTTCTTATCAACAGCAGAATTGAAATATTAGAGGAGGAAAAGATTTATAAAAGCATAATACAGGATGAAAATAGTGAATATATAGCTATAAGCCTTCCTGTAAGGGAAGGGGTATATATGACCCCTGTGCAGGGACAAAAGCTGGAAGTCTTGTATTACGATAGTTTGAATGTATATAAATTTGAGGCTGTAGTACAGTCAAGAAGAATAGAAAATAATATACATCAAATATTGCTAGGATATCCTCAAAACATAATAAAAATTCAGAGAAGAAAATTTGTAAGAGTAGATGTAGCCTTTTATATTAAATACGCTAAGTTAGACAAAACTAGTGCGGTGTCCAATTTAGAACAAGAGCAGTCATATAAGGGAATTATGCTTGACCTAAGCGGCGGAGGTTTTAGAATCAGCACCGATTATAAATTGAGTATTCATGACAGAATTATTACTGAGCTTCCCGCAAATGACGATACATTAATGGTTATGGGTGAAGTAGTAAGAGTAGAAAAATCTCCTGATGGAAAATATCTTTGCGGTATCAGTTATGTGGACATAAGTGAAAGAATTAGAGATAAGATTATACAATATATATTTACTTTAATGAGAAAGCAGCGTAGAAATGTATGATTCTTAATTAGATGAGGAGGAACTTAAGTATGGAAGTGGCAGATGCTTTAGATGTACGCGAACAACTCGCGAGCAAGTATATACCTTTAGTAAAGTATATAGCATCAAGGGTTATAATTGGTAAAGGCAAATATATTGAATATGATGATCTGCTTGGGTACGGTATGGTTGGCCTAATGGATGCTATAAATAAATTTGATGCATCTAAAGGAATGAAGTTCTCCACTTACGCCTCTATAAGGATAAAAGGGAGCATGATAGACGAAATAAGAAGAAATAGCCCCATCTCTAAAGGAGCTATGGACAAGCTTAACATGTATAATGACGCTGTAGAGTTTTTACAAAAAAAGCTTCTAAGAGAACCTAGTGATAAAGAAATTGCCATGCAACTTGGATTGTCCTTAGAAGAAGTATCTGACATAGAAAATTATATCAACTACATTTCTCAAGTTTCATTAGAGGACATGCTTTTTTCTGAGGATGATGAAATGGAGCTAAAGGGTACTATAGAAGATAAAAATAGTCCTAGTCCTGAAAGATTATTGGAAGAAAAGGAAGAGCTTGAGTATTTATCAAGGGCTATAGAAGCTTTAAATGAAAAGGACAAAACCGTATTATCACTGTATTATTATGAAGGTATGACTTTAAAGGATATAGGAAAGGTTCTTCAAGTATCTGAATCCAGAGTATGTCAGCTTCACAGTAGAGCAATCATTCACCTTAGGAAGACTTTAAAGAAGTTAAAATATTCAGAATTAGAGTAGATGGAGTTATATTTACTGTATTTCTCTGAACTGGAGTGATTATATGGCAGTAATTTTAATATTGTTAGGTATTTTGCTTATAGTGTTTAGCAGCTATTCAATCTTGAAAGAAAATATTAATGAAAAAAGTGATAATAATAGCTTTTCCAATGTATTAAGGGATAAAGAAGATGGCATTGATGAACGAGATATAACTATAGGAGAGATAAGAAGAGAATTTGCAGAAACAATAACCGATCTTCAAATGGAAATTCTAGATTTAAAGGAAAGAATGAATTTGAATGATGATTTAGCTGAAGCAGAAACAGAAGAGCATGAAACAGACGTGAGTGAAACAGAAGAAACGGAAAGTAAAGTATTAGAGTCTGGTAATGAAGAAAAGACCACATTTAATGGTGTTAAAATAAATGATTTAGATAGGCTTCTAAAGGAAGGTTATTCTTTGGATGAAATATCTAAAAATTTAGACATAAGTAAGGGGGAAATATTATTAATAAAAGACTTATATCTAAAGTAAAATTTGTTTTCAAAGCTATATGTGACAAGAGAACTGTTTTTGGTATTGGTTTAGGCTTAGTAATAGCGGCAGCTATAATGTCAACAGTTAATTATAACAAAAAATATTCAGATGCAGAAATTGAAAAAAGAGCAAGAGAAATGGGAATGGAGTACAGTCAAGAATTTAAAGTTATTAATAAGGATGTGAAAAAATGATAAGAGGTCTATATACGGCAGTATCCGGGCTTATAACTCAGGAGGCCAAACAGGATGTAATTACTAATAATATGGCTAATGCAAACACCGTGGGCTATAAAGCAGACAATCTGGTGGTAAAAAGCTTTAATGAGGTTTTAATTCAGAATAGGGATAAAGTTGCAGGCGGAAAGAATGTTAATAATATTATAGGAAGTCTTTCTAACGGCAGTCAGATTGATGAGACAGTAACGGATTTCACACAAGGCTTGCTGCAAAGCAGTGACAGTGATACGGATTTCGGTTTGGATGGCAGAGGGTTTTTTACAGTTCAAAGGACAGCTCAAGACGGAAGCACACAAACTTATTATACTAGAGACGGGAATTTTCATGTGAATAATCAAGGCTATTTGGTAAATGGCAGCGGAGATAATGTATTGGCAAGAAATTTGCAAACCGGTGCTATGGAGCCTGTTTTTGTAGGAAATGGAAAAATAATTTCCAACGGAGATAATGATATAAGCATTAATGGTAAACCAAGCTACAACTTTAATATTGTGGATTTCAATGATTATAAAACATTACAAAAGGTAGGAGATAATCTTTATACAGGAACCAATCCGGTGGCATCAAATGCCGTTGTAAAGCAAAATGCTACAGAAAAGTCCAATGTAAATGTTATTAACGAAATGATCAATATGATGAGCGTCATGAGAACCTTCGAATCAAGTCAAAAGGTATTACAATCCATGGATGAGACCTTAGGAAAAACAGTTAATGAAGTTGGTACAGTAAGGTAGTGGAGGGGTAATTATGTTAAGAATACTATGGAACAGTAAAAGTACTATGATAGCTAATCAGGAAAAGCTGGATGCTATATCAAACAATCTTGCAAATGCAAATACTGACGGATATAAAAGGGTAACTGTAAGCTTTCAGGATTTGGTCAGTGAAACACTTAATCGAAAGGGTTATCCCGTTTCAGACAATAATGGCAATTCCAAGCAGCAGTTTACCGGTACCGGTGTCAAGACCACAGGCTGGATTCGCGACGGTAA
>JAEZDX010000244.1 GCA_023417975.1 Bacillota bacterium | reverse complement strand
ACTCTATCCCTATTAATTTTAGTCTTATCTAATTTTATATATTTATATTTTATCTCTTCTGCTCTCTTGTAAATCTGCTCCGAAATATGGTCCCTTATATTTTTTTTATCATCATCTGACGAATTTACCATACTTTTTATCTCTTCGGCATATTTATCATCCATATTGCTGAATATTGCTTCCATTAACTTTGTATCTCCATCAATAATTCTAAGAGCAAGCCATCGTGCATTTATACCGCTTATGTTCTTTTCGATAAGAGATTGTATTGATTTAATCTTTTTTTCAATATAATCTTGGTATTTTACAACTTTAGGTTTAGGCTTAATTTTTCCCGCAGTAACCTTATATACTGCTTCTTTAAGTTCTTTAATGCCAATTCCACTTCGTGCTGCACATAAAACTACAGGTATACCTAGTTCTTTTTCTATACCATTTCCATCAATCATTATATTTTTTTTCTTTGCCTCATCTATAAGGTTTATGCATAACACTACGTTATCCGTAAGCTCTATAACTTGATAAACGAGGTTTAAGTTTCTCTCAAGACAGGTTGCATCCGCAACTACTATTACTGCATCAGAATTTCCAAAACATATGAAATCCCTAGCCACCTCCTCTTCTACAGAGGAGGCAAACAGTGAATAAGTTCCGGGAAGATCTACTAGAATATTCTCCTTGCCATTATGTGTAAAGTCTCCTCTTGCGTTCACAACTGTTTTACCAGGCCAGTTGCCCGTGTGCTGATGTAGTCCTGTCAAAGCGTTAAATACCGTGCTTTTCCCTGTGTTAGGATTACCTGCAAGCGCTATAACATACTGTGCTTCTTTTTTTTCTATTTTGTACATATCTGTCAAGGCATTGTTTTGCATGGATTGAAATGTTAACCCCATTATAAACCTCCGATATATTGTTACTTGCTAAAAGCAGGATTAATCCTGCTTAAAATAATTATTATTTATTATTAACAGAAACTAATGAAGCTTCTTCGCTTCTCAAAGCTATCATTGCACCTCTGATATTATAGACTGTGGGATCTCCCGATGGACCTTTTCTTATTACTTCTATGCTAGCACCTTTCGTCAAACCTAATGCCAGCATCCTTTCTCTCAGCATACCGGTGGATAATAAATCTTGAACAATTACATTATTTCCTACTGATATATTATTAAGCTTTAACATAAAATCTCCTCCTGTAAGTTAACGTGAATTATTTTTATTAGTTTAGACTATACATCTTAACTGCGGCTAATATCATTATATGTGCATGGTTATTAAAGGTTCTTTAGATCTATAGTAAAACAGAAAAGTTTTTCATATGTTTAACTATATTTCTCTCAGCTACTTCTATTAAGTGCAGTCATCATTAACCCGATACCCGCAAGCATGCTTAGGCTTTAATTTCATATACTATACGCCATATAAAAAGAGCATACATGGATTTTAACAAATCCATGTATGCTCACACTCTCGTTTATTGCTATATAGTAAATTAAGCTGTATCACTCCATTGTTCACTAATTATTTATCTCCCTCTTGTTATTCCATACTTTCAACAATCTTCTTTAATTCACTATCATAGCTAGTATCATAATTTAAGCTGCCTGTCTTATATTGCAAATAAATATTCATTTAGTAATGGCTGAATTGATGTCCATATTGCCGTTCAGTATAAGGTATCAAAGCTACCTTTTCATTTTCATAAATAGCTGCAATATTGTATTTAACACTATTATAGCCTTTAAATTTAATATACTTAAATTTAAAGCCCTTTGGAATAGCTCTCACTCACCTCTTCCGAACTACTTTACTATATTATACCTTGTCTGTTAAAAAATCTTTGAAGCTAAATGAAATATTTACAATAAAATTGGGAAGCACTTTTTACATGCTTCCCAATTTTATATGAGGGTTAAGCGGCCTTATCCACTTTAACCCCATTATTTGTTGAAACTTTGAATAATTTAACTATTTCCCACCACAAGGTAGCTATTCCCGCTGCAGCTACAGCTGCCAAAAGCTCCAGTGCCGATAACGGCTTGGTTTTTGCAATAAAGTTACCGGCGGGAAGATATAGTATAAGTCCTATGGCAGCAACTATACCCAGATTAACATATGTCATTAACTTATCCTTATTAATAAACATCCCATTGAATGCAAAGCTTTTTTCGGACTGATTTACATACACAAGGAACAAATTCGATACCATCAGTATTACAAGTGAGAAGCTTCTTGCTGCTGCTTCATTCCATAGGGCTGAATTAACAAGGTAGGTGTAAGACCCCATAGCTGCTGCAAATATAGTTAACCCTTGTAAAACGGACTTTGTCATGAGCCCTCTGTTGATTATAGAATCGCTTGAAGAACGGGGATTTCTGTCCATAATATCCTTTTCTGCCGGCTGTCTTTCAAAAATTATAGAACATGTGGGGTCTATTATAAGCTCCATCAAAACTATGTGAATCGGATATAAAAATAACGGTACTCCAATCAAAGGTGTCAGCAGTGCTATCAAGGCTATAGGAATATGAATTACAAATACATAGCCTACTGCCTTTTTTATATTGTCATATATACGTCTTCCGTCCCTCACAGTATCTACAATTGTAGTAAAATTATCATCCAGCAGCACCATATCTGCAGCTTCCTTTGCAACATTCGTCCCCCTCATTCCCATAGCAATACCTATATCTGAATACTTCAGTGCCGGTGCATCATTTACACCATCACCTGTCATGGCAACTACTTCTCCAATATCTTTTAAAGCTTTTACAATCCGCATTTTGTGATTTGGTATAACCCTTGCAAAAATATTGGTTGTTTTTACTCTTTCTCTTAATTCCTCATCGGATAAAGCCTCTATTTCAGTTCCTGTCAGCACATTATGTGAGTTTTCAATGCCTATTTTTCCCGCTATGGATTCAGCAGTAATACCGTTATCTCCGGTAATCATCACAACTCTTAACCCTGCCCTATAACATGTATTAATTGCATCCATCACTGTTTCTCTCGGTGGATCCTCAAGTCCAATGAGAGCCAAAAGCTCCAAAGGGTTATCGCTGAGCCTTTCCGGAACATCTTCCATACTTGCCCTCTTTGCAACTGCTATGACTCTATATCCCCTCAGTGCCAGCCTATGCTGTTCAGCCTCAACTTTATTATATTCTTCATTTGAAAGACTACAGAGAGGCAAAATACTTTCCGGTGACCCCTTTGCAGCTAAAGTCGGTGTGCCGTCTATTTCCCACACATGCCCCATCATCTTCGTCTCCGATGAAAATGAATATTCACTTATGAGCCGATTACTGAAGATTTGTTCCTTCTCAACTCCATTACAATAAGCAAACTTAAGTATAGCCTTTTCCATGGGGTCATAGGGCTCTTTTTCGCAGCCTAGAGCACTGTACGAAACTGCTTCGGCTATATTGGAAGTATGCCAGTATACCTCCTGAACAGTCATCTGATTTTTTGTCAAAGTACCTGTTTTATCTACGCATAGCACGGTAACCGCACCTAAAGTTTCAACAGACGGCATTCTTCTAATAAGGGAGCTTTTTTTCGCAAGTCTCCATGCTCCCATAGCCAAAAACACTGTAAGTATTACTGGAAATTCCTCCGGTATCATTGCCATAGCCAGGGTAATTCCCGCAAGAATACTGTGTGTTAGCTTCTCCATAAAAATGCTTTCCTCCATTGTTATATAAGTGAATATAGTGACAAGCAAAAAACATCCAAAACCTATGAAGGCACATACCTTTATGAGCTTCCTTACCTGCTTTTCCAGAGGTGTTGAATCCTGAGGAACCGATAACAGTGCAGTTCCTATCTTGCCATATTCAGTATTGGCCCCTATGTCGGTAACTTTTATAAGTGCACTGCCTTGAATCACCGATGTCCCTGCATAGCAGAAGTTCTTCTTCCAGTGCTGTTCTTCTTCCTCTTTTGAAAGCATTAGTTTTTTCCAAACGACCTCGCTCTCACCTGTTAAAGTAGATTCGTCTACGCCAAGATCAAACATTTCAATAATTTGTCCATCTGCCGATATCTTATCCCCTTCCTCAAGGAGCATTAGGTCACCTTCCGTCAATTCTACACTCTCAATTTCAATAAGCTTTTCTTCTCTTATGACCCTGACCTTTGGAGCGGATAACTCCTTCAAACTCTGCAAGGTTTTATCAGTTCTCCATTCCTGAAAGATATTTATACCTGACATAAAGACCACAAATACAAGCATTATAATTCCATCTCGCGGTTCACCAAGAATGAAATATATAAGAGATGTACAGATTAAGAGCAGAAACATCGGTTCCTTAAATATGCATATAATCTTATGAAAAAAGGTTTCTTTTTTCATCTGTGTCAATTCATTTAATCCAAGCTTTTCATGAAGCACTTTCACTTCTCTGTACTTCAATCCTTTGTAATCCCCTATAAACCCGTTAAATTTTGCCATTTATACCCCTCCATGAATACTTCTACACTTTTCCAAAACCGGTTACTGTATATTTGTTTATGAATATCCGGATAAAAATTAACCTGTGGTACTATCATCTAGTCCCACAGGTTAAATATTACCTGCTGCCAATAAAGCCCGGTCCATGCATATGAATATCAAATGCATCACCTGATCCATAAAACAAACATATTAACTTGTTTTTGTATTCTCAATTGGAAAATTGTCTATACCACTATAATATGTTGTACCTATTTATTTGTCAACACATTTCTTGTAATTATTACCAATTATTATTCTCAATTGATAACAAAACCTAGTGTCATTTGCAATTATCCTATTCATGGCTGATATTAAGAAACGGTGCCATTATTTAATATGTATCTGTAATCCATAATCATTACCACCGAAGTGCTAACTTATGTCACTTTTGAAATTTCGCGCATAATAGCTTTAATATATCATTCATATATTCATCGTTTATTACTCTGTAATGAATCCAACCGCCTTCTTTACAAGGATATTTATTATCACAAAGCTCTTTGGAATACGGCTCTAGCTCCACATAAACTCTATCTATCTGTTTGTTAGTTAGTCTCATCATAACTGTAAATGCATCTTTTTCTGGAAAGATATCACAAATGTATTTGTTTTTCTGTTTATGGCTAATCCCCCAGCCATAATGATTTCCATATGGGAAACGAATCTCGGTTTTTGTTTCATATTGATTAGTAATATATTCATTGATACTTTCAAATAACTTCCCATTAATTGCGCAGTATTCTACCATTTCCATAAAAGTGGGCTTATGAGACTTATCTAACATGCGCTCATACACACTATATCTCCTCCTTAAATCGTTGAACTGTGCCCACCACCTCATCCGTACAATCTGCAAACCTCCGCAGCTTTTCTACAATTTTTTTACGCCTCTCCCCATTCTGCAAAGCATCCAGCGTCACATTAAATCCACCGCCTAATGCCTCCAAATCCGTTCCACTATCGTTATTCCAATATCTGCCCATCTGCTCGTACAGAGAAATTATGTGCCGGATAAAAGTTAAATCAGGATTTAACTCCATTGCCTTCTCCAAGAAGCTCTTGCTGACACTGCTGTTGGTGGCAAGGCAGCACACATAGACCGTATGCATACTCCAGTCATCAAAATATTCCGGCTTCACCTTTTCAAAAAAGCCTTCATCTATGCTTTTTGCCCATGCACGAAAGGCTTTTGCACCAAAGCAGTAGTTTTCATTTTCAAAGGTAAGCAGTTGAGGCAAAGATAAAATTCTCTCACGATAAATTGCTGCCAAGTCCTTGTGTTCCTGTTCTTCACCTATAAACAGCCAGCCATGGCAATGCTCACCTTCCTCCTCATAGCCTTTTGGCAGTAAATCTTCCAAAGAAATATAATCAGGCTCTGTTCCGTTGCCGCCCATATAGAGAAGAGTTTTTCCATAATCCGCATAGCCCACAAGTAGGCCCCAGCTAAAACGGTTGTGGGGATTATTGCCGTAATCATTGAAAATAACAGGTATACCCTTATCAATATATGCCATAAGCATCTGCACATACATTTCCCGGTTGCTCAAGATCTGCTTCAATGGTACAAAAGTGTTGGCATAACCGCAGCTTTCAAAAATCCTCTCAATAAAATGATGATTATCCTTTTTACTTATAAGATAATCCAC
>JAEZDX010000399.1 GCA_023417975.1 Bacillota bacterium | reverse complement strand
AGGCTCAATTTGCTACAAACCATCTTGGTCATTTTCAGTTAACGGCAAGACTTTGGCCTGCCTTAAAGAAAGCCGGCAGCTCCAGAGTGGTTGCAGTTTCCTCAAGAGCTCATCGCCTGGGAGGTATTAATTTTGAAGATCCGAATTTTATAAAAACAGAATATGATAGATGGAAGGCATATGCCCAATCTAAATCTGCCAATATACTTTTTGCGCTTGAACTTGATAGGTTAGGAAAAGAATATGGAGTGAGAGCTTTTGCAGTCCATCCCGGGCTTATCCCAAGTACAGATCTTGGCAGGTTCAGTGAAGACGGAAAAACGGCTATAAAATCAATTAACAATGAAGATAAAAAGACTTTAGCTAAAGAACAAGCAGATGAATTTAAAAACATTGAGCAAGGTGCAGCAACCTCGGTATGGTGTGCAACAAGCCCTGCACTAAACGGAATGGGCGGTGTTTATTGCGAGGACTGTGATATCTCTGAGGCTGTTCCGGCTGACAGCTTAAAAGGAAACGGGGTACGTCCATGGGCTATAGACGATGAGCTTGCTAAAAAGCTTTGGCAGCTTAGTGAACACCTCACAGGTGTTAAGTTTAATATTTAATTACTATAAACAGCGTAAAACCCACTGAAATCAGTGGGTTTTATCATATTAAATTATACCAAGCTTCTCCTAATCTCTAATAAATAATTTTTTCTAATGATTAAGAAATAAACAATTTGTGCTATAAACATAATTCCTATCAACTGTAAAGCCGGTACCATTATCTTAATATCAAAAGCATATTTCAATGAACTGATAGCAAAAATAAAATGTATTACGGCAATTATATAGGGAAGCAAAAATAATACCCCTATCTCAATGTTTAACACCTTCTTTATTTCTGCATAGGTTAATCCTATTTTGTTCAGCTGTCTGTATTTTTTCTTGTCCTCAATAACATCCATGTAGCACTTATTGTATAAGAAACTGCCTGTTGTTACAAAGAATATCAATCCAATAAAAATTACGATAAATAATATTACGCCATAGGCGATTTTAGTGCTATCCAATATTTTCGCTTTTAATAGGTTGTTGTGTATGTTATCTGCTTCTTCCTCTCCGAAATTATCATAGTATTTTTTGCACACGCTTAAGGAATCCTTATACTTGTTTACATTCACTGCTCCAAAGTAAATCTTAGTACCGTTTACCTTTTCATACATATCTTCTTTAACTACGTATACTTGACCATAAAAAGTTGGAATTATTCTTTTACTATATTTTCCTACAACTTGTAGTTGAAAATTGTCCACTATAACATTTTCTGTTTCGTTTGAAGGAGCTGCCAGTATAGTTTCACTATTACCAAATGAAATTGGCTTTAAAGCTACCGCTGCCATAAACCTTTTATATGTGTCTTCTTTCATTAAAACTATCTTTTTATCGTTACCGCCTGTAATAACAAACTTTATTTCATCGCTAACTTTAGTGTATTCCATTCCTTCATTTTTTAATGAAGCTTCTATAAAATTAGCTTTCTTATCAACTTTATCTTTATTTTCATAGATATCCGAATAAAAAAAGGCCTGGGGAAAATTTAAATCTACCTGTTCTTCTTTGTCTCTCCAATATGAATACACGGACCCTATGGCTGAAAGTGCCACGGTTGAAGTTATTGTAATCAAAAAGAACATTCTAGTATTGTCTTTTATTCTATATAGTAGATTTGATACCCATAATACTGTAACTTTTTTCATATATATTCGTCTATTTTTCTTTAATAGCTTAATTACAAATACACTTAATTGAGAAAACAACAAATATGTTGCTATAATAACCATAATCGTTACAGGAATTATTCTACTTGGTATTGTATCTTTAGTACATGATATTGACAGAAAGTATCCAGCACTCAATAAAATTACACATATGGTTGAAAGTATAACTGAAGCTTTAGGTTCAGTCCTTGGGCTTTTAGTTCCTTTAAGTAATTTTAAAACCTTATCTTCCTTTATAATGAAAGAGCAAAAGGCTGTCATCACTATTGCTATAATTATAAAAGCGCTAAAAGTAATTATCATGGCTTTAACCGGAATATAAAAACCTAATGCATTATATCCTAATAGCTTTCCGCTGGCAGCTATTAGGATTTTTGAAAAAATCAATCCAATCAATATACCGGTAACTGCTGAGGATGAACTTATAATCATATTTTCAATTTTTATCATCTTATGAATTTGTCTTTTGGAGGAACCTATTATATAAAGTATACCGAATTCCTTATATCTGCTTTTAAGAAAAACACTTACAGAATAGAATACAAAGAAGCTTAAGAATAAATATGCTATTACCGTTGTCATATAGAGAGAAGTTTTAAGGTAGTTAGGCAGTATACTTAAATTGAAATCAGGATGAAATATAATCATGGAAAAAGAGCTTAATAAAGCTGCAGATATAGTTGTGCTTAAAAAATATGCGAAATACGCTTTTGCGTTTCTCCGTACATTTTTAACTGCAAACTCCAATAGGTTCATTGTTTTCCACCTCCAAGTAAGGCCAATACATCCATAATTTCTTGATAGAATTGCTGCCTGCTGTCTCCCTTATAAATTTCGTTATAAATAGCCCCATCTTTTATAAATAAAATTCTATTACAATAGCTGGCAGATAGCGGATCATGAGTTACCATAATTGTAGTTACCTTCTCCGTATTATTTATTTTTTCAAATAGCTCCATTACGGTTTTAGCAGCTTTAGAATCCAAATTACCCGTTGGTTCATCTGCCAGCAGTAAAGTTGGCTTATGTACCAATGCTCTGGCAATTGCCGTCCTTTGAGCCTGACCTCCGGATATTTCATAAGTTCTTTTGTTTATTAAATCCTCTATTCCAAGAATACTTGATATTCTTTTTAGTTCCTCATCCTGAGTTTTTACTGGTATCCCATCTAAGGTAAGCGGAAGTACTATATTTTCGCCCACCGTTAATGTATCTAGTAAATTAAAGTCTTGAAACACAAAGCCTAATTCTCTCCTTCTAAATAAGGCAAGCTTCTCTCCCATAAGCTTCAAAGGATTTTTGTCTCTTATTCTTATTTCCCCTGAGCTTGGCTTATCTACTGTTGAAATCATATTTAGCAAAGTTGTTTTCCCGCTGCCGGATGGTCCCATAACACCTACAAATTCACCTTCATCTACAGAAAAGCTTATGTTATTCAAAGCGCTGAATAATACCTTACTGCCATATACTTTGCTTAAATTATTTACCTCTAAATTTCTCATAATATTTACCCCTATTACTATAAAGTTATAATCTTATTTAAAACCAGCACTGCAAATAAAACACCAACTGCAACTCTATACACTGCAAATACTCTCAACGGCTTATTTTTCAAATAGCTAACAAATTTTCTCATGACAACTAAGGCAACTAAAAATGCCACAATAAATCCCACTATCAATGCAATCCATAAAGTCGGTGTCATTAGGGAATAATCAAATTCGAACAAGTCCTTTCCTGAAGACCCTATCATTGCCGGAATAGCAATAAAAAACGAAAACTCCGCTGCTATTGATGTTGATAATCCTGCAATCCATCCACCCATTATAGTGGATGCACTTCTTGACATTCCCGGCCATACAGCAAGAAGCTGTAATGTACCTACTACAAGCGCCTGTCTAGGTGATAGGCAATCAATATTATCAACTTTATGAACCTTTTTGCTAAAAAGCTTTTCTAATATTATTAACAATACTCCGCCAATAATAAAGCCCGCAATAACAGCTTCAGGTATAAATTTTGCTTTTATTTTATCGTAAAATAATACCCCGGCTATGCCCATTGGAATGGATGCTGCAATAACATTTAATCCGAATTTAAAGCCTACCTTTCCCTTTTTACCTCCAGTAAAAATATACCCAAAAAATTCAACAATACTTTCTTTAATCTTTTTCCAATACAATACTACTACTGCCAGTATAGCCCCCAGTTGAATTACAACCTCAAACATCTTGGCAAATTCACCTTTGAAGCCAATTGCCCATCCCACTAATATCATATGCCCTGTAGAGGATACAGGAATAAATTCGGTTATCCCCTCTACTATAGCGATAATGACAGCCTTTAATATAAATACTATATCCATACCATGTCACTCCTTTTATATCTTTATCCACTATAAGCAGTTTACAATAAAAACTCCTATGCTGCTATCTGCAAACCTTACGGCAATGTGACATGTATGTAAGCTTTTATATAATAACAATAGCAAATAAATAGTCTTAGCTATATATTTGCTATCAATCACAACTACTTCTTAAATTTTATTGTCACCTTTGTTTCCTCATTAACAATGGAGTCTATAGTTACTTCATGGCCCAAATTTTTACACACCTCTTTTGTTATATATAGTCCCATACCGGTAGCTTCACCGTACTTACGCCCATTTTCACCGGTAAAGAAAGGCTCGAATACCCTCTTTATATCCTTTTGAGGAATTCCTATTCCGCTATCCATAATATGCAGCTTGATTTCATTTTTATCTTCCTGCGCTTTTATGATCAATTCTTTGCCTTTGCCACTTGAATATTTTACACCATTAATAATAAGTTGACCTACTATGAATTTTAGCCATTTTGCATCACTATAAACTTCCGTGTTTTCATCTATCTCAATTCTGGGGGTTATTTTGTTTTTAATAAAAATCCTTTTTTCTTCATTTACAGTATCTCTAATAAGCTTCTTTAAAAAGACCTTTTCTACTATAAAATCTTTTTCGAAGGAATCTAACCTTGCAAAATACATTGCCATGTTAAGCCTTTCCTTTAATTTATTGACCTCTTCCAGCATATTATCATACTCAGCTTCACCCTCATGCTCAAGCAATTGTAGCTGCACTGCCGAAATAGGTGTTTTCATTTGATGCACCCAGAGATTAATAAATTTCAAATGTTCTTTATGCAGTTTATCGGATTTTTGAATTTCTCCTTCATATAAACCGTGCAATTCTTTTAATAACTTTGAAATATTTTGACTTATTTCACCGCTGCCAAGCTCTAAAAACACTTCTTTTGAATCCGTAAATCCACTATTAAGCAAACAATATAGCTTTCTGTTTTGATAATACCTAATAGCTAAGAACACCAGCAGAATAAATGTATTAAACATACAAAAATAAAAAATCTCGCTTGATCCTATAAACCCATTAAGATTTGAATATATTAATGTAAGCCCTAAACTTATAAAATATGTTATGATATATCCTTTATTATCCTTTATAAACAGTTTCATAATATATCCTTTACCAGGTTTTATTTAATTTATAACCTGTTCCCCTTATAGTTTCTATGCCATTGTCTATTCCGAGAAACTGCAGTCTTTTTCGTACTCTGCTGATATTTACACTTAAAGTATTCTCCTCAACAAACTCTAAGTCATCCCATATTTTTTCTAAAAGTAAATCTCTGCTCACAACTTTAGGATATTTTTTCATAAGCCATTCAAGCAGTATTCCTTCCCTTTTCGTTATTATTAACCTCTCGCCTTTGAATTCTATCTCTGATCTTTCCGGGTACAACTTAAGCCCTTCAAGCTCAACAACTCTTTCTTCTCCCACAGCTGCATAATCTCCAAAGGCTCTTCTTATTTGGCTTTTTATCTTCGCAATAACCACATCATAAATAAAAGGCTTTGTTATATAATCATCCGCACCGCTTTCCAAAGCCATCACTTGATCCATTCCGCTATCTCTTGCAGATAAAAATATTATAGGTACTTTTGATTGCATCCGTATCCTTCTACACCAATAAAACCCGTCAAATTTAGGCAGGTTAACATCTAACAAAACTAAATCAGGACTAAATTCATTAAAATCTTTCACAATATCATCAAAAGTACTAGCTATCCTTCCATGAAAACCATATTTATTTATATATTCTTGCAATAGATTACTTATTGTAGAATCATCTTCTACGATAAATACTTTATATGTCATGCTGTTTTCTCCCTTTTTATACCTTACAGAAATATTAGTTAATACCTGTCCTTTCCTACTCATAAATCACTTAAAATAATCTAATAAGCCAATCATCACCACATTTATTGCGTTCATACATAAATTCATTATAACGATCCGAATCAAAAACCTTTAGTAATTCCATAAAGTCATCCACTAAATTATAATCATTCAACGACTCCCTATCAATCCATCTCATCTCTCCTTCATCGGAAGAAGTCAAAGTGCCCTCGAATTTATCTGTCTTAAACAATAGTACAATATATCTCTCATCCTCATCTGTTTGAAATTGCTTTACTCCGCATAACTTAGGCTCTATTATAGTTAAACCTGTTTCCTCACGCATCTCACGAATAACAGCTTCAACGAAGGATTCTTCCTTTTCCACATGTCCGCCCGGAAACGTAAATCCTCGCCAATCCTTTTTAACCCTATCCTGAAGTAATACCTTATTACCATCATAAACCATACATAACACTGTCACTACCGCTTTTTCACATCTACTCATATTTTATCTCCCTACTACAGCAAATTAATTAGAAATAATTGCCAACTTCTAATAAATATATTGGTTAAATTATACCATACAATTACAATAATTCAATTTGAAGTATACTAACTCAGTATTCAGTTTTTACCTTGGTTATTACCAAGTATGTGTATATCAGCAATAGTAACTTATCCATATTTTTATGTGAGAAGTTATTCTAGCAAACTGTTTAATTGAGAGCAGAAAAACCCCACAATAATTTGATTGTCGTGGGGTTTTTTATTTATGGAGTCAAGGGGACTCATCCTTCCATTGTTTCCAATGCTGCTGACGATATGTTGGAATTGCTACATTGTCCAAGCCCCCGGTATATTAAGTATTCTCATGCAGTATAAAATTTACAATTTAATTGCTTTAATAATAAAGGAAGTATTAATTAATTTAGCTTTATGTTTAGAGTAGTATTTTTGTGTAAACTCCTGTTCTTGGGTAAGAATTTCCTCATCAGTTTCTTCAATCAACTTTTCAACCTTAAATCCCGCGGATGCCAGTCCATTGATATACGAAGATAATTTCCAGTTTTTCACTTTCATTGCTTGGTTACATTTTGCAAAATCAATATTTGCTTCATCCAAATACGATCTACAAATTGTATATTTATTGTCCTCCGCTTCTATACACTGCATTAATGGATTATCCCAAGAAAATATGAAAACACCGGATTTCTTTAAATATTTATGAACTAAATCTATGGATTGCTTTAAATCGGTGGTCCAACCAAATGCATATATCGAGTAAACATAATCAAAGTAATTTTCGGGTATGCCTGGATTTTCTTCCATAGGTGACACAAATAAATTTGCACTTATATTATTTTCCGATAGAAGCTTTCTTGCATTTTCTATCTGTTTTGAAGATAAGTCTAGCCCCCATAATTCTTTAGCCCCTTGTCCAGCTGTATATAGCAAAGAATGCCCACTGCCGCAACCAATCTCTAAAACTTTCTTATTATCTAATGAATCAAACAAATTCAAAGTATCTTCTTTTGGTAATGTAGGACCATATGTAGGTAGTGCAGTTGACCCAAACCATTCATCAGCTATAAAATCCCAGCTCATCTTATTTTGAACTAATATTTTATTATCTTTCAAAATACCATCCCCGTTCATTATCTTTTCACCTTTACCTTCTTCTGAAAATATATCCATTGCCCGTTTCATCATTAATAGCTTTCATTCTGCACATACTTGGTACACAACTGCATATTTAAATTATACCACCAAATGCAATCATCAGCTCTCCATTTTAAGCTTAGGCAGAATGTGTATAGTTGCCATACTCTTTGGCACAATTATTTATTTCTTTTTAAGTACTCCTTATTCTTGTCATCCTCAGGTTGATCCACAAAGGAATTGGTTTGCGGAAATATCGGATAATCATATGTGTTAAAATATGAATAAAAAGGAACGCAAAAGCATTGCGATAAAGAATTTAAAAATGTTTTAATTGTTCTTTGATCAGCTTTAAGATTTTCTTGATACAGCCGTTCGCTGACTTCACTATTGTCAAAAATATGATGTTTTATCCTTTTCTTTTTCATGTTAGTACCTCCTAAATCTATTATAATAAGTGTGTATGGCTACCATACACTTACGCAAAAATTTTTATTCAACTATATTTTCATCGAAATTTTCAACTCTGCTTATTAGAGATGACAAGAAGTTTGACAAAAATTTTAGTTCCGCCTCAGTAGCGTTTTGTAGCTCATTTTCCATAATACTGTTTAAAACAGCATGATAATGCAT
>JAEZDX010000391.1 GCA_023417975.1 Bacillota bacterium | reverse complement strand
CCTTTTACATACATGAAAAAAAGAACTCACATTTCTAAGCCATTAAAGAAAAAGAGGGGGGAATAATAATTGAGCGAAAACAGAAATAAGATAACTTCAAAACAACTAGCATCATTTATTATATCTTCGCAAATAGGTCTTGGAATACTTACATTGCCATCTACTCTTGCAAAAAAAGTTGGACACGATGGTTGGATTTGCGTGAGTCTATCAGGTCTTGCTATATTAGCAGTAGTCATAACACTAGTCTTGTTAGTAAAAAGTTTTCCTGAAAAATCAATTTTGGAGATCTATATTCTTTTATATGGTAAATTTTTAGGTATATCACTAGATTTTTTATTTATTATTTATCTTATTTTTTCTGCCAGTATAAGTACAAGAATTTTTTCAGAACTTATAAATATGATAGTGTTAAGACAGACGCCCATACTCATAACCGCAATTTTTATAATTTCACCTACGCTGTATTTTACTTCAAAAGGACTTAAGGTTATTTGTAGATTTGCCAATTTATTATTTTTAGCTCATTTTTTAATGCTTCTCACTTTCACATTCATTATTAAACAGACTCGTATTACTTATATATTACCTATAGCACAATCCGGAATACTTGAACTTATTAAAAGCCTTCCGAATTCAGCCTATTCGTTTCTCGGTTTTGAGTTATTAGCACTTTTTTATACTAACGTTGATAACAAAAAAAATGTAATGAAACATCTAATTTATGGCACTATATATGTAACAATATATTTTACTATTATCACGGTATTCCCGGTTTTATTGTTTGGAGAAATGAAGCTGAAACAGCTTGTTTTTCCTATATTTAATGTAGAACAGGCTATACGGGTTCCTGTATTGGAGAGACTTGATTTATTTTTTATAATCTTTTGGTTTCCTACTATGGCCAGTTCAATACGTACTTACTTCTTTTCGTCCTACTATTGTTTTACTAAAATGTTTCAGATAAAGAGAAAAAATGTTGTTATTGCTGCTATTGCCGCCATAACCTTTATCGTAAGCAGAATACCGGATAGCTTTCAATCCTTATATTATTATATGGACTATGCTTCTTATATGGGTATTGCCCATGTTTTTATAATGCTTGCTTCTTATCCGGTTTCATTAATTAGAAAAAGGCAGGTGAGAGTTGAATGAAAGCATTATTATGCCTTATTTTGAGCATGTGTTTACTTCTCGAAGGCTGTTGGGATCAAAAAGTATATGAAAAGACTGGATTTATTCTTCAGGTAGGCATTGAAGGCTCTACAAATGAAAATAAGCTGACAATTACATATTCCAGTCCTGTAGTTGAACCTAAGGCAAAGGAGGAAGTAGAAGTAATATCAAGTGATGATGAGAATTTGCTGCGTGAGTTTAGAGAAGATTCAAGAAAGATTTCTTCAAAATTACTTGAAGGCGGTAAAATACAGCAAATTTTAATTTCAGATTCTCTTGCCACAAAAGGTATAAGCAGCCTTTTGGAAGTTTTTGAACGCGAACCCACAAATCCATCCATATCCTATGTAGTAATTGTAGAGGGCAGCCCTAAAGAAATGATAGAAAAAGCTCAAAACTTTGGAGATAAGCCTAGGCCTGCATATTATCTTAATCAATTAATTCAAAATAATATTCAATTATCTTATGTACCTGAAATGCCAATTTATAGATTTACCTCTATTTACTTTTCACCCGGTATTGACCCTATCGCTCCCTTTGTAAGCCTCCAAACTAATAAGGGAAAAGGTATAGAAGTAACAGGCTCAGCTCTATTTTCCGGTGATAAATATGTTGGTAAAATAGATACTCAGCAAACAATGCTGCTGCTGTCAATGATGGGAAAGCTAAAATCTTCTGTTTATATAGATAAATCTTTCACTTATGAAGATTGTCCCAACGGGAAAAGAGGTCTTGCCTACAATGTAAGCAAAGTCAAGAGAAAGCTTGATATAGAGCTCATTCAGGATACTCCTACAGTAAATATTAAGTTAAATTATACAGGGTCCTTGGGAGAGTTTCATTGGAACGCAATCCCTGATGAAAAAAGCCAAATCGTTATAGAAGAAGCTCTAAAAAAGGACATAGAAAATAATTGTAAGCTGCTTTTAAAAAAATTACAAAGTACCAATTGTGATGCATTGGGTGTTGGGGATTATGTTCGTGCTAAATATAATAACTATTGGAAAAGTATAGATTGGTATACTACTTATCCTACAGTTAAGTTTAATGTTAACGTAAAAGTTACTATTGGTAATCACGGCGTAATAAATTGAGTTATTTACTTCTCTTTATATTTTGAAAGCTATGTTACCTCCTGCAATTTACGCTTCTATACTATTTTCATATGTCAACAATATATAATAAATATTTATATATAGGCTAGTGACTATGTTATAATCATATACAGCTATTCTCTCTATACTATAAGGAGGCATAAATGAATATATATAGACTTTCGGCTTTTCTAAAGCCTTACAAAAAAGAATGCATTTTAGGTCCTATTTTTAAACTTTTTGAAGCTATATTGGAATTACTTTTGCCTACAATTATGGCTCTCATAATAAATAATGGAGTAAGGTTCCATAATACTTCATATGTTCTGAAAATGGGAGCATTGATGCTTTTAATGTCCTTATTAGGCTTTTGCAGTTCTATGGTCTGTCAGTATTACGCGGCACGCACCTCTCAAGGCTTTGGTACTAACTTGCGTAACACAATGTTCAGCCATATATCTTCATTCTCCTACATAGAAATCGATAAGTTCGGCACAGCATCCCTTATCAATCGTATGACAAATGATGTGAATCAGCTTCAAATAGCAGTGGCTATGCTCATACGGCTTGTAATAAGGGCTCCTTTCATCTGTATTGGAGCCACAATTATGGCTATGCTGCTTGATTTCAAGCTTTCTTTAATCCTGCTTAGTGCTATACCGATTTTTGCTGCTATAATATATTTTATTATTTCTAAAACTTCTCCTCTTTACAAAAAATATCAGCAAAAGCTTGACAAATTGGCACTAATTCTACGAGAAAACCTTCAAGGCGTAAGAATAATTCGTGCTTTTTCAAAAACTTCTGAAGAAAAAGCAAGGTTTAATGCAGCCAATGATGATTTAACTGTAAATGCAATTAAGCTTAGTAAGCTTTCTGCATTACTAAATCCCTTGACTACTTTTGTAGTAAATGCTGCTATCATAATAATACTTTGGGTC
This sequence comes from Bacillota bacterium, assembly GCA_023417975.1. Classification (GTDB taxonomy): domain Bacteria; phylum Bacillota; class Clostridia; order Clostridiales; family Clostridiaceae; genus JAEZDX01. Next base: position 694 of record JAEZDX010000391.1, on the reverse strand, counting down.
GGAAGTATCCATATAAACAATGGTATATTGCTTCAAGGAGAAATCATCGCCTTTGTCAACTATATAACTCAAATTCTTGTTGCGCTGATTGTAGTATCTAATTTAATTATCATTTTTACAAAAGCAGCGGCTTCTGCCGGTAGGATTAATGAAATACTAGAAACCGAAACCTCTATCCGGGAGAATAAAGACATTGTAACTTCAACAGTTTCAACATGTCCTGCAATAGAATTTAAAGATGTTTCTTTCGGTTATAACAATTCAGGAGACATGGCTTTGGACAATATATCCGTTAGTATTAACCGTGGAGATACTATTGGTATTATTGGTGGTACAGGTTCCGGAAAATCAACCTTTGTCAATTTAATACCTAGATTTTACGATATAACAAATGGTGAATTACTTATTGGCGGAATAAATGTTAAGGATTATAACTTGAATGAACTCCGTAGAAAAATAGGTATTGTGCCACAAAAAGCTTTACTATTCACTGGAACCATAGCTGATAATATTCGTTGGGGTAATTTGACTGCCAGTGATGAAGAAGTATTTCAAGCAGCTAAATTAGCACAAGCAAGTGAATTTATTGAAAGTTTAGAAAATGGTTATGAAACACAAATAAATCGCGGCGGTTCAAATCTGTCCGGCGGTCAAAAGCAAAGATTAACTATTGCCAGAGCATTGGCTTCAAAGC
>JAEZDX010000149.1 GCA_023417975.1 Bacillota bacterium | reverse complement strand
GGGAAAAGATGAGCAAACAAACCTTATATACCATACCGAAGCCCGAATTGGCAGCCAGAGGATTAGATTATCTGATGGAGGCAAAGAACGAGATAAAATTCAAGCAGATTCATTATTCCTTGCTGTTGTACTTGATACATTTTCAGAGGTGGAAAGAGTATTTGATATTTTAAAAGAAGGCGGTACCATTATACAAACACCTCATAAGACAGAATTTGCAACTTGTATGAGTGAATTAAAAGACAAATTCGGTTTTAAATGGTTCTTAATGGTTGATTAAGAAAGGATGATATTTCCAAGCAGCACCTAGAAAACTATATAACCATACAGCTATATAACTATATGTATAGTTATATAGCTGCAGAAAGTAAAGTTAAATTATTGAGCACAATCACAGCATTAAAAATGGAGTGAACATTATGATTAGAAAGAAAAACAACATACTACTTATAAGTTTACTATTAACATTACCTTTTATATTGATATTAGTAAGAGTAGTTAAGCAATCTAATGATAATAATTTATTGAAGGATGCTCATGGCAGCATAATACAGAGCAGTTTACTACATGTTCTCGATGTTATTTCGGATGCAAAAAGAGACCTAAATGACAGTGACTTTTCCAACTTAACCAGATATTCATGGCAATTCAATGAATTTTCTATGTTGGCTGAACCACCAAAAGGATTCTGGCTTTACTATGTAAGTTTAAGAAATGACTACCAAGAGCTAATTAGATTGGAGGAAAGTAATTCATCTAGTCAAGAAATTGACAAAATAAAAGAAGTAATGGAACTAAAACTTACAAGGCTGGAACAAGTAATACTCTTAATAAGGAAGGATTGTGGAGATGACAATATTAAGTATTATTCACTAGTCACTGAAGATAACAAAACAATGAAAAAAGCCATAGAGATATTATCTCCTAAAGACGGTATTAATTCTAATAGCAATTAAAAGGAAAACAGTATCCTGAAGATGTTTCGGTGTGGTTAGTAACCTATGAAGGTATACAGGCTTCGGCTCCAAGGGGGGGAATAATTACAGAAACAAACGTTGTTATAGATGATGTAACTGGCAAAATGCTATACGGTTTTAACTAAGGCAAATAAAATCTCCGGTATTTTTGAAATACCCTGGATTTCCGTCTTCTGTAACCAACTTACATATCCCTTTCATACTTGTTTTACCGGCTTATAAAGGCGCAAGTATTGATTGCAATGAACTCTTTTGTCAGATAATTATACTTAATGGACTTATATAAAGATTTTAATCACCTATCAATTTCTATTAAATCGGTAGTTTTAGGCTTTATTCAACACCTTTTAAAAGCCTTAATGTCACTCTTGTTCACAATCATTAAAATCTCTGTTTTCTGATGTGTTATCGTTGCTTTTTTATGTAGTTCTTTTTAGAGAATCTATGTATAGCATATGTTGACTGCTAAAAAAATAATGAACCAGCTTACTTAAATTCAGCTAGCTCATTTCATCTTTTCACTGCATTATTACAATTATGCAGTCAATTTTATTACAAACTTTACCAAGTTATATATACTTACACATATTATCTTTTTATGCATCTATTCTATCATTAATTTTGTAGTAAGTGCTTAATTCTATTCTGTATCAATACCATCATAAGCATCACCATATGATATATAATCGTCTTTTAAGAAGTACCAATATTCGCCTCTATTTTCTACTAGTTGCATTAATAGCTCAGTAAAAGATTTTGCAATTATTGTTGTACTTCCAACCTCTGGATAACTGTCCCAGAATGCTTTATAACATTGACCTAGACGTTCTTTATTTAAGTCTATAACTATATAATCTGAGTTATATAAGTCAGCTATTATAAACCAATCCTTTGATATTTCATTATCATAAGTTCCTTTTTCTATCTCTGCATTAATGATTTCTTCTCCTATTATTACAGGGTTAGCGCTAATAAACTCTTGTGGTGTTACAATCCTAACTGCATACGGAGCACCTTCAAATAAACTAATACCCCCACATATTTTATAGAACTCAACTAAATCATCTGGTACTTCTAAACCATTTGGCAGACTAATCCTGCCTGATGGTTGGTAAACAGTGCAGTTCTGTAGAGAACTTACTTTCTTTATTATCTCTTTAATATCCATTGAACACATCTCCTTTACTTTTCTAATCCATAGTTTTCATACTTCCACTTTCCGAATACATGCCTTGTTGCATTATGCTGTTCCTTTGTTAAGGCTATCGCTGTTGAATCTGCTGGTCTAGGCTTATAACCTGGAATATTCTTCTGTGCCCACATATCCATTACACCATGGTGATTTTCTAATCCTGGAGTTTTATCACCATACTTTACAATATCGAATGGTTCAGCTTTAGTAACCCCTTCACTAATACCATTAACTTCGACTTCCGTCAATGAATTACTGCTATTATTCATCTGGGCAAGTTTTATCTTAATCTGCGGATCGTTAATAGTGCCCGTAAAATCTCAGGTATTTTTGAAATAGCCTGGAATTCCCCCTTCTGTAACCAACTTATTACTGCTTATACTATCTGCAAAATTTTCAAAGTACGTTTTTAAAGTATCCAGTCTTCCAGATACCCTGCTCATAACACTTTCGGTCAACTGCTTTGATCTTTGTTTTGCTGCTTCTAAGAGC
>JAEZDX010000148.1 GCA_023417975.1 Bacillota bacterium | reverse complement strand
GCAAATGCAGCCTCCTTCCAGTTTACTTCTCCCTTGGAAATATACTGATTTGCTGCATTTCCCACAAAAGAGGTCACACCAATTACTCCAGCTTCAGCCCATAAGGACATTCCAGCGGTTGCTGCTGTTGTTCCACCGATTACTGCCCCTTCAACAGCTGATCCAACATAGGACTTCCACCCACTATTAATTTTTCCATCATCCAAATAGCCGCCTACCGCATTCGCCGCCGTACCTACTATAATTTCAACTATAGCACCTATTGCAATGTGAATCCAGTGTTCTGTGGATTCATAGATTTTATTGGGTGTAGATTTACCTAGCTTATCAACTTACATATCCATTTCATACTTGTTTTACCGGCTTATAAATGCACATGAAAAAAGAGCCAATATTTCTTCATTAGAAACATTGACTCTTATCATTGTTATAATATATATTTAGTTTTTATTTTAGTTACAACTCACTGCATTATTGAAATTATGCTATTAGTTTATCTTGTTATGTTATCGATTTCTATAAGCTATTATATACTTAAATTTAATGCAGTTAGTAATTGAAGAATTATGCATTTACTTTTAAATATCATCTTCTTCATCTTCTATTAATTGAGCAAAATATTCAGTATAGCTATTCCATTCATTAGGCTTTGATATGAACGATTTATCATTTAACTTAGTAGCTTCTACAGCATCACACCAAATAATTGAAGGTGTATTTTCAGTGTCCATTACAATAATACTTTCAGGTGGTTCTGCTAATACTATATATCTGTGTGGTAAATCTATACTAGTTCTTAACCTAATGGTTTCTTCGATTATGCTGGTACTACCATTATTATTCGAAAAAGAATAATTACTGATTCCACCTAAATAACCTCCACTATAAAATGATGCAATTTCAAAAAAGTCTTTTGGCAATTTAATATTGAGTGTATTTTCAATTTCAGATAATACTGCATTGTTAACACCATCACTTGGTTGCAAATTTAAATACCTGTTCTTTAATTCTCTTATTTCTTCCATACAGAACTCCTCCAATATTTCTATTTATTATCTACACGCCATTTCCAGTATTCTCTTGTATCAACTCCAAACTTGCTTCTATCTATTGGGAAATTAGGAGTAGGAGTACTTCTTCCATATTGACTATGCAATATGTCCTGACCATTCATACCAATACCATGATATCTAGTACTTTCTTCAATTAATACCATTAACTTCGGCTTTCGTCAATGAATTACTGCTATTATTCATCTGGGCAAGTTTTACCTTGATCTGCGGATCGTTAATAGTGCCCGTGAAATCTCTTGTATTTTTGAAATAGCCTGGAATTCCCCCTTCTGTAACCAACTTATTACTGCTTATACTATCTGCAAAACTTTCAAAGGACGTTTTTAAAGTATCCAGCCTTCCAGATACCCTGCTCATAACACTTTCGGTCAACTGCTTTGATATTTGTTTTGCTGCTTCTAAGAGCTGTTCCGATTTGCTGACTATTGCCTGAGCGGTTTTTGTCTTACTTTCGAATTTACTTACGTAGTTTCCTCCTAAAGTTGTAGCACCACCTATTGCTCCAGCAAATGCAGCCTCCTTCCAGTTTACTTCTCCCTTAGACATATACTGATTTGCTGCATCCAAATAGTCGCCTACCGCATTCGCCGCAGTACCTACTATAGCTCCAACTATTGCACCTATTGCAATGTGAAACCAATGTTCTGTGGAATCATAGAATTTATTGGGTGTAGATTTACCTAGCTTATCAACTTACCAACTTACATATCCCTTTCATCCTTGTTTTACCCGCTTATAAGAACCCAAGTATTGATTGCAAGGAACTCTTTTGTCAGATACTTATCCTTAATGGACTTATATAAAGATTTTAATCAACCATCAATTACTATTAAATTCAGTAGCTTTAGGCTTAATTCAACACATTTAAAACTCAATGCCAATCTTATTCACGGTCTATAAAAAATCTGTTTTCTGGTGTGCTATCCTCGTTTATAATATAGTTCTTTTGAATGATGTATTTATAGCATATGTTACCTGCTAAAAAAATAATGAACCAGCGTACTTAAAAATTCAGCTGGTTCATTTCATCTTTTCACTGCATTATTACAATTATGCTGTGAATTTAATTTATTCTTTTATTGATTTTAGTTGGTTTTATAATCCTATAATTCTATGCAGTTACTATTTAATTATTTTTTGCAGTGAATTACTTTCCTATTTCAATTTCTAAAAATTGAAATCCTGTTAGTCCCTTTTCCACAATCTTCTTTTTAAATTGCTCAGACACTATAATGTAATTTTTACTTTCCGATAATCTAAATATATCTGGCAATCCATCTAATTTTGAACTATCCATCACTAAATTTCTAATAGCCTTAATATACTTTGGGTCATCATCCCAAGTTACTAAGTCTGACTTTTCCCAATTTAACACACTCTTATCACATGTAATATTAATTACATTAGAAAATTTACTTTTACTTTTCGTAAATTTATTAATTAGTTTTAATGGAAATGCTTGAAATTGTCTTATGCCTAGCTCATTAAATATGCTTATAACCTCATCAGATAATATAAGCCATGAAAGAACATTGGGAGTATAATCAAGTACCTTTCCCTCTTTTTCATAAAAGAGCTCGATGTTATCTTGCCAGCTATCTATAATTTGTCCTCTCCATAGTTTTCTGTAATCAAATCCTTTTAGGTCATAATCATTAATCATAATAAAATTTTCTATTCCATCATCTTCACTATATACTAATCTATAATAGTTCACTATTTATCCTCCTTTTATTTTTTATAAGGGTCTAATTTTCCATCTAAGAGTTCTTGTTTCATATTATTTAATTCTTGTCTAACAGCACTCTCCAATTTATCTGTGCCACCGTAACGTTCAACAACCGCATCTAATCGGTCTTGTACTTCTTGATGATATTTATAAGTATGTCTACCCCTATGATTAGCTAGGTCCACTAAATTATCAACATCCTTACTTACATTAATGCCTGTTTCCTTAAAAGCAGGGTGATTCTTGAAATCAAATTTCTTACTTTTATCAGTAGCTATATGATGTAATTCAGAGTTACCCATCCCCTCACTAATACCATTAACTTCGGCTTTCGTTAATGAATTACTGCTATTATTCATCTGGGCAAGTTTTACCTTGATCTGCGGATCGTTAATAGTGCCCGTAAAATCTCCGGTATTTTTGAAATAGCCTGGGATGCCGCCTTCTGTAACCAACTTATTACTGCTTATATTATCTGCAAAACTTTCAACGGACGTTTTTAAAGCATCCAGTCTTCCAGATACCCTGCTCATAACACTTTCGGTCAACTGCTTTGATCTTTGTTTTGCTGCTTCTAAGAGC
>JAEZDX010000119.1 GCA_023417975.1 Bacillota bacterium | reverse complement strand
ACATAGATGTGTTAACTCATGAAGCAGGACACGCTTTTCAAGTATATCTTTCAAGATGGATTGAAATACCGGAATGTAACTTCCCAACAAATGAAAGCTGTGAAATCCACTCTATGAGTATGGAGTTCTTTACTTGGCCTTGGATGCAGCTTTTTTTCAAGGAAGATACGGACAAATATAAGTTTTATCACTTAGGGCATGCTATAAAATTTATACCCTATGGTATTACAGTTGATGAATTTCAGCATTATGTTTATGAAAATCCTGATGCAACTCCTGAAGAAAGAAAACAAGCTTGGAGAAATATCGAGAAAAAATACTTGCCTCACAAGAATTACAAGGGATGTGATTTTCTGGAGAGGGGAGGATGGTGGTTCCAGCAATCTCATATATTTAGGACTCCTTTCTATTATATAGATTATACACTTGCACAAATATGTGCACTCCAATTTTGGAAGAAAGCTAATGAAAATAGAGAAACTGTATGGAATGATTATATAAAGCTTTGCAAGGTTGGAGGAACAAAATCATTTTTAGAGCTTGTACAGCATGCTAATTTAATATCACCTTTTCAGGATGGTTGTGTAAGTTCAATTATAAGTTCTATAGAGCATTGGCTAGATTCTGTAGATGACAAAAGACTTTAGAAAATTAAATTAAATCTAATAAACTGCAGGCAATTTTTTACCTGCAGTTTATTATTTCATTCCAACCCATATTGTCATATTGTAAACTGAATGACATATAATTGGGACCCACAAGGAATCAGATTCTTTATAAATATAGCCAAACAATAAGCTTATAAATACAATGGAAAAACAGGAAAAAAAGTCGTTACTTCTTATCCAAGTAGAGTAGTGCATAAGCACAAATAATAATGTGGTCAAAATGTTAGCCGTCCAAAAGCTTGTTTTATTTTCAAGCTTCTGTAATATAAAGCCCCTAAAGGGTATTTCTTCAAAAAAACCTACTGTGAGTATGCTAAGCCACAGCACGCCGATGTTCCAGTTCAATGTTTTTCCACCTAATATATAATTTCTTATGTAGAGAACAATTACGTATGTTACTGAAAGAAAAATTCCTATTAGTATGCCTCTAAAAGGCCTATTATTCAGTTTTAAATAGGTGAGAGGATTGACTTTGGATTTTAACTTCAAATATAAAAGAACCGGTAGCATAAACAAAAAAACATAAAATACTAGAGTCAACATTATTTCAGTAAACTTGTCCATAATTACTCCTTTGTTAAATTAGAATACTATACATTTATAGGTCTATTTTTTCATAATTTTTATATTTTTTTCTAAAAAGCATATAAGCAACCGGGGTTACAAGCAGAGCTTCTTCCAGCACAGAAATAACAATAATATGCCTATAAATACCAGGAATTATAGAAATATCGATCATAGCAAGAACAATTGTTATTACTGCACAATTTATTTTAAGTCTTTTTCTCAGCTTCTTACTTGGAAGTGGCCTGTCTTCAGTATCAGCTGGAGCATATATAAGAATTAATAAAAGACTTAGAATAAATAAAATAATAATAGTAGTATTGTTTAAAACTAAAATAGTGCTTAAATAAACATTTCCTATGAATAAAACAATATTAGTAATAGTACATTTTAAATTTGAATCAGCATGAACACCGGCTGCAAAGGTTCTCAAAATAGCAAAACTTATAAAGGCTGCAAAGGTATATCCTAAGATTCCAAACACAAATGCAAATAAAAACAGTATAGTTAATTTGAAAAGATTCACGAATATAACTTGAAGACCGTAATTAACTTTTTCAAGTTCTTCTTCATCTTTTTCCAGACTATTAGTTATAAACTTTACGCATTTAGTACTTAACTTTTCAGATAGATCCATAAAAGTCACCTCAATATTAATAAATTGCAATTATTGCCATATGTTGCTATAATAATTTATAATAAGACTATAAATTCAATAAAAAAGCAAGGTGGTAATTATAATGTTGGACATAATAATTTGTGAGGACAATACAATACAGCGGAAGCAAATTGAGAATATTATTACGGATGAAGCAAGCAGTTCAAAGTTAAACTTAAATATTGCTTTAAGTACCGCTGATCCTAAGGCTGTAATTGAATATATCTCATTGTCCAATAAAAAGAATTATCTATATTTTCTTGATGTAGAATTAAACAGCGATATTAACGGTATAGAGCTGGCTAATAAAATACGAAAGTATGATTTAAAAGGCTACATCGTATTTGTAAGCTCTCATGCAGAACTTACTCTATTAACCTTTGAATATAAGGTACAAGCTATGGATTATATACTTAAATATAATGCCGAAAATTTGAAATCCAAAATAATTGATTGTCTGAGAATTGCATATGATGACTTTATAAAACTTGATGTCGTTGATAAGGAATATATAACCATAGATATAGGAAATAAGATTATAAACATTAAGCCTTGTGACATATTGTTTTTTGAAACTGACAGAGATCATAGAATAAGACTGCATACCATTGATGAGAATATAGAATTTTATTGTTCTCTAAAGGAAATTGAAACTATAGTACCGCCATATTTTTATAAATGCCACAGGTCTTATATTGTTAATACTAAAAATATCAAATCTATTGACAAAGATAAACTTACTATCAATATGATAAATAATGACAAATGTTATATATCAAAACGTTATATGAAGGGAATGCTTAAAAGTGTATGACCTAATTAGTTACACAATATATTTGCTTATCCTGTCACTGAATTTCCTTGCTATTTTTCTTACTTTTAATAAGTGCATTACAAGAAAGGAAATTACTCTATATATCTTAATAAATACCCTTGTAGATTTAATTATTGTACACATTGACAAGGAATTTTTATTGCTTCCTGTGTCTTCTCTGATTTTATTTTATTTTTGTAATAGAAATTTAAAAAATATATATAATTCTATTTTTATTGTAATTTTAACGGATCTAATATTTGCTGTGAGTGATGCTGTTACAGGATTTTTTGCATCATTATTTTTTCACATAAACTTTAATACCATAACTATAAACTCTATAAGCTATTTTGTATTGGCTTTGACAATAACAGGTATATCCTTTTTAATAAGCATTGTAATCAGAAAGATATTTAAAAGGCTCAACATATATGGTTTAGATATAAGTGAAAAATTAAAAGGTAAGCTGCCTTTGATTCTTTATATAGGTTTTTTTTTAATCTCCATATATGTAAATATCTATGAATATAAGTATTTTGTAAAAAACATAAGCAGTTCTATTATCAATCTGAATGCTTTTAGTATTATAAGCAATTTTATTATTGTAATCTTTTTGTTTAATATGTATGTAAAAAATATTAGAAATAAGCTTCAGCAAGAATATAAAGATAAGGAACTAGAGCAACTATCCGAATATACTAATATGATTGAAGCCATATCCGATGATTTAAGAAGATTTAAACATGACTATGCAAATATCCTTCAAGTGTTGGAAAGCTATATAGATGCAAAGGATATGGATGGTCTGGAGAAATTTTATCATAAAGAACTAGAGCCGGAAAGTCAAAAAATTATGAATAAAAACAGCAGCATTTATTTATTAAAACATATAAAGATAAATTCCTTAAAAGGTTTAATTTCCTCTAAAATCTATACCGCAAATCTGAGTAATATAAATACCTATATAGAGATACCGGAGGATATAACTGATCTAGCTGTAAATGAACTTGATATAAGTAGAATCATTGGTATTCTCTTTGATAATGCCATAGAGGCAGCTTTGTTGAGCGAAGAAAAGAGTATAAATTTTGCTATAATAAATAAGAACACTTATACGTCTTTTATAATAAGTAATTCCTGTCCTGAGAACACTCCATCCATTGACCAAATTTATGAGAAAAATTTCTCTACAAAAGGGGCTGGAAGAGGTATAGGTTTAAAAAGCATAAGAAAGCTTATAAATGAAAAGTATGCAAATATATTTTTGCATACTAAGGTTAAAAATTGTATATTCAGGCAAGAACTCGTTATTAAAAACTCTTAACGAGCTAGTCTCTTTTATATAGTGATTTAGGCATTTTAGGCTCTTTCGCCAAGAAGAAGATGCACAAAGAAGATGAAGTTTCCGCTAGTATCACTGCCAGTGCGCATACAGCAAGAGCTATATTTTTGATAAAGAGTGATTTTTTCATAACCTTACCTCCTATGTAATATAATAGTAAATGATTAGCCTGTTTAAATATATAGATTAAACCGGCTTTATTTTTATTTAATTATAACATACATAATTTTGGCTATGCACCATCATTTCATAAAATGCAACAAATACTACCTAAAATGCATGAACTTATTATAATTTGCATTTGCGGGTAGAATTCTGCCGATTAAGGAATGGCTATTGAATATATAAACCTGTAGATGTTATTTTACTATTGTGGGTTCATTTACTAGTTTAAGCTTTGAAAGGATGTTTAGCTATGTATCAAAAATATAGACGATTTAGAAATGAGAAATTTGAATTCTCCATAGATTATCCTTTTGACTGGGTTGTGAAAGAAGAGTCTATGAGTAATTCTATTACTTTCAGTGCTGCTGAAGATTATATGGAGAAAATAGACAAAGATACTGCAGCTCAATTGAAAGAAGACAATTCAGTTTTCCCTAGCTTGATTATCACTGTAACTCCCGTAGATATAAATAATAGTGATATAAACAGTTTTTGTGACGAAACATTAAATAATCTGCGTGAGAATTTACATGACCTTAATATAGAGAGAAAAAGAATGTACCTTTGGGATGAATCATATTGTGCTGAAATTATATATAACGGCGTAACTATACAGGGCAATAAAGTGAGGGGAATGCAATGGGCAGTTGAAGTAGAAAATAATTTATTTTATCTGAACTTTTCAAGTTCTAAATATGATTTTAATATGATTTTGAAGGATTTTTATGATATAAGGAATTCTTTTGTAGTGGATAAAGTTATTTCAGACTATGGTGAAAAAGGGTTAAATATAGATAAGAACTGCAAGGATCTAAAATCTGCTTTCTGTTCATAGGATGCTTACAAGATGTTGTTTGACACATAAATAGATAATGTTATACAATGTTAGCATTGAAGGGGAGTAGCTCTAAGTTGTAAAGTCAACAACCGGCAGAAGATACTGTCTGGCTTTATGCTCCTGAATGGAAAGCAAGACCTTTAACATGAATCGTTAGTCGTGTTAAAGGTCTTTTTAGTTTGCTATAAACGGTTTGAACAAAATATCTTAGTTAATATATTCATACAAGAAATTAATAGATCTCTTAGTCTTAATATATGAAGAGGTCTATTTTTTCGCTGATATTGATGACCACGAGAATACTTCTATATAAAAAGAGAACCTACGCCCCCTGATATAGGACTTTGACCTGCAACAGTAGGAGGCTGTCCTAACTTGATTTCAGTTATTAAAGCTATAAAAAGAAGAAATGAGCAAATCAAGTTGCCTGAAGTGCCTATTAATTTTAATTTATTTGCAAATGTAGTTTCTCCGGGAGATATTTGCTGTTCCTGAGATTCCAAGATAGCAGACTTTACTAATAATATTCCTGCAAAAAGTCCTATAGTGGAAGCTCCGATTAAAAAATCAGGTTCTCTTCTCGTATTTACAACTAAGGAACTTACTAATAAAAATCTTCCAGCTATACGTGCCAGTAGTTGAAAGTCAGTGAGTTCATTTTCGCCTTTTTTACTTATATTGGTGAGGTTGCACATTTGAACATTAGGTACAGCTCCGCTATTTAGCATAGTTTCTCACCTCTTTACTTTAGTATACTTGATAGGCATGTAAATTGATACCTTATTTTACAACAGGTTCAAGGATTTCTATAAAGCTGTTGTAGGGATCCAAGCTAGCTTTTGCACCAATTGGCAATGTAAGCTTCGGGCTGCCGTGTCCTGACATAAAGTTTGAGCAAGTAGGGATTCCAAGGTTAATAATTCGATCTTGCAAAACCTCTTCTAAGGTAAAACTTCGTTCATAATGGGGTAGTTCGCAATCACTGAATTGTCCCAGTATAATACCTCTACATTTTTTAAGCTTTCCTGAAAGTATGAGTTGGGTAAAGAGCCTGTCAAGCTTATAAGGTGGCTCACTTACATCTTCAATAAACAGTATTTTATCATCAGTGTCAATTTCGTATTTTGTTCCTATAGTACTGCAAATTAAAGATAAGTTACCGCCTACAATTTTTCCGGTAACAGATTTTTCGAAATTCTTGAAATCAAGAGGGCAATCCTTAGGATTTTTAATTATATATGGTGTGACACCATCCATGAGGGTCTGGAGAAAACTATTTAATGTATCTTTGTTCTCTAAATTGGAATTAGCCATAGGGCCGTGAAAGGTTATAAGTCCGCTCTTTTTATAAAATAAATTAAGGAGTGTAGTTATATCACTGAAACCCACAAAAATTTTAGGATTTTGTCTAATTATATCGAAATTCAAATATTGAAGCATTCTCATGGTTCCATAACCGCCTCTAAAGCATAACACTGCATCAACAGTTTTATCTGAAAACATATTAGTAAGATCATCAGCTCGATCCTTATCCTCTCCGGCTAAGTATCCGGTTCTTGAATATAGCTGAGAGCCTTCCTTAATTTTAAAACCCAGCTGTTCAAGTATATTCAGTTTTTCTTTTATTACAGTATGTTCTTCGGGACTTGCAGGGGCAACAACTCCTATCGTTTGTCCAAATTTAAGCCTGTTTCCAATCATAATATACCACCTTTTAAGTATTATATATTTTATACTTATCATTTTATTATATGAAGTTCAGTTTGTTAACATTAGCTTTGTTAAAGTATATGTATATATTGGAAAATACTTATGATTTTTCTACGTCAGCAGCAGTCTCGGCTATGGTGTAGTTGCTGTCCATTGAGTTTATGAGATCCCAATGACCTATGTTTTTGTGCCAGTTTTCAATTGTTAAAGATAATTGTCCGGTTTCTGTGTCTGAGATTATTCCTTTTAAGAGGTTAAAAGAAAATTTATCTACGAAAGTTTTAAAGAGCTGCTGCCATTTATCCAAATAGTTGTAGGCACTATAAAACTTAAGACCTAAATAACTTGTATAGCCGTCAAAAAAATTGCTAAAGCCATTTTTTACAAGAAAAGCTTCAAGTTTAATATCAAAGCGTTCATTGAAAACGCTGATTAGGTATCTGAGCAAATAATGACTTAATTCCCGGTAACTTTCCATAAAGCTGTATAGTATAAAGCGCTCCTTACTATTGGCAACTTTGTAGAGACTCTTTACAGTGTACATAAGGGCAAAATTGCTATCAATCCATCTTTGAGATAGATCAGACAACTCGGCAATAAAGGGATTAATAAAGGAAGTTTTGAAACGACCCATGTTAGTGTCAGGTAATTCTTTATTTAGTAGTAACTTTTGACCTGTTTCTTTTTCTTTTGCCTGCATTATATTGCTGTAGGGAGAGTTGATAAGTACTTCCATTGTAGTAAGCATATAAGATACCTTTGAGTATAAGGGTAAATTCATGGAGTGTTCACCTATAAAAGATTCATCTTCGTTTAAAATTAAGTTGAACAGCTCTTCGTAAGAGTATTTGTCAAGATCAGCAGGCCGTAATAAAGCATCTTGAGTTTCTAGAAAGATAAGATTGGTTTTCAAGTCTTCTACAGAATTCATTAAAGGGTCAAACATTATAAAACCAATACGTATTTTTATCCCCAGCGCTGTAAGTAAACGAATAGCTGTTAAGTTCACAAAAGGTGTCACTCCTTTGCCGAATCTTTCTAGTTGTGCTTGACAGCCGGACTCTATACCAAGGAATAGCCGATCTAAACCTGCTCTATTCATCAAAGACAACATCTTAAGTCTTTTAATATGCCAAGCTTCATCTTTTTTACAGTCATAAACCGAATCAGCCCTTACTGAAGTATCAAACTTTATTTTATGTTCCATATTCAAAATACCGTTACAGATTTCAATTATTCTTTCAGTATCCTGACCGTCTGGTAATTCGCCAATAAATTCTTCATCAGCAAAGTAAATATGCTTTTTTATATTGATTTTATGTGCCGCTGAAATAAGACTGCGGATTTGATCTATACATTTATCAGGACTTAGTCCGCGCCAACATCCTGTTTTATGTGTTCTTGGACAGAAAGTGCATTTTGCATAATCGCAGCCTCTGCTTAGCTCTAAAGTTAAAGCTCCATGAGTTTTAGATAAATCATAAATTGTATCTAGCGCCGGTAGCGGAACATCATTTATATTCATTGTTGAAGCTGCAGTTCTTATAACCTTGCCTTCAGAGTTTACAAATAATATTCCGCTTACCTGTTCTAAAGTTTTCATGCCTTTTACAACTTCTGCAAGCTCTGCTGTAGTTTTTTCTCCTTCTCTGTAGCATACTATGATTTCAGGAAACTCATTGAGAAAGGTGTATGGATCTAAATTAGGTAT
>JAEZDX010000081.1 GCA_023417975.1 Bacillota bacterium | reverse complement strand
ATCTGACCTTGATTGACTATTTTTAAAACTAATCTTCAATATCTCACCTTCAAAATTTCTCTAAACTGTTATTCAAATAATATTATTTATAAACCCTTCGTAAAGATGCTTTATATCCTGTGGTCTGTCGTATAACGTTTCGCATTCAAGACGTTCCTGAGCCTAGCCAGACTTGGCTTGGTGAAGGAATGTACTTTGGCTTCTTCGAAGGCTTGACCCTAAACAGCCAAAGCGTACTTGAATGCATTGTTATATGATGCCTCAACGCTTTCTTTTTATCTTTGCTAACGATACAATATCGACACTCTTTTCTACCTCTTTATTTCCTTCACTATCAATACAACATCTTAATACTATTGAATCATCATCATTCCATCGTACTGGTGTAACATCTGTATCTATATTCAATTCTTCTTCCATATCATATGAACTAAATATTTTTTCATAAGGTAAACTTTCTGGAGTTGAAAAATCGAAGAATTCTGTACTAAACGGACATGCCCAATAACAACCATCCACTGCCAGGATATTGAGCTTTTTATTATAGTAAATATCTGTCCAAATAAATGTTTCTGCTTCTCCTTTAAAGCTTTCTTCAGGTACAAAATTATAGACATGATAACTCTCTAAATTCATAATGCTATATCCGTATAAATCAATTGAAAAGACAAGATATTTTTTCCCATTTGAATGCTCAACGGTTGAATAAAAATTTACACTATGATTTATATTCTTAAATTCTACCACCTTGTTGAAATTACTATCAAAGATCTCAGTTTGAGAGGTGTGTACTCGATATTGACTGTGTTCATAAGTTTCATCATTGAAATAAGAGATACGTAATACATGTTTCCCGTCTGCTAAAGATATTTCTTCAACTTTAGTTCTATATCTATCCTCAAAAACATAATCAAATGTTTTTCTGTATTCTTGATACTCATTTGAATATGCGATATTATTGCTGTTCATGTTAACCTCCCTACAAATTCAGCAGTTATAAAAGGTAAGTTTATTCCTTAAAGAATCACATAAATTAAGGTGATTTTATTAAATTGACCCCAAAACCGGCCCCGATATTGAGGTTTCATATAACGTTTCGTACTCCCGACGTTTGCCAGCCTTAGATAGCTCTTAGCTTAGGCTGGCAAATGTGCGGAGCGAACGGGAGTATTTTGTTATCTGATGCCGAATGTCTCACATAATAGGGACTTTAAATTCTTATCATTGCACAGCCGTATTCACTGAATAAATTAAATCTTGCCAGCTCTTATCAAATGATATCGTATTTCTTTTTCTAAATCTTCACCATAAAGTTTTCTATCAAGGGTATGATAACCACTCTTATCTGGACCATTGTAATCATCACTAACTATTGTTAACCCAACCATATTGTAAAATCCAATTCCTCTTCGAAGAGAATCGAATTTACTAAGTAATTCGCCACCTAATCGTAAACCTAATTTATATTCTTCTAAGAATACTTTTTCTTTCAACTTTTCAATATTCTGATCCAAGTTATCGGTAATATTTAATTCCTTTAAAATCTTCTTAAAATAAATAGGAACCTCTTGCCATGTTAAATCTGGACAGGAAGCTGCGGTGATCACGGCTTCCCCTTCATAACCCGACTCAAGAAGCGATATAGCCCATTTATTTAGATATTCTACTTTTAGATAATTGCGATGATAAGCTTCAATTAAATCACCAGTTAACATTATTTTCCCTCCACAAAATCAAACAATATAGAAAAACAAGAAATGTATTAGACTTTCTACAAGCACTTTCCTTCAACCTTCGGTTTCAGATAACGTTAATATTCCCCCCCATCACTGTCTGTATATATTCCAATTTGGAAGTATTCCCGACGTTGGTGTCGGGAAATATTACTATCGCTGATAATTAATTCTCACATAAAGCAGAACCATCCATTATTTATACTAAATGTAATATTTTAATTATAAAGCCTGTAGTTACAACGGTCAAATAAGTCTTTCATTTAAACCCAGCTTATGTATCTCTACATCATCTTTGCTTATGTTGCAACATTTTTACTTTTGTTATATGTAAAATAAAAGAGATACCCTCCTATTGCCATTGGTATCTCCTTTTTCATTAAACAAATGAACATTGTGCCTTAAATAATGGGGATTTCATACTTAGTTGCTTATCTTTCCATTAGAAAATGTACTACCCTTACATTTCCATCCATATTTTCGCCATCTATTGTAAACCCACACTTTTTTGTATAAAAATTTATATTTTCCCCTTTGTCTGCAGGTGTTATTAAGCTTATTTTCCTCCAGTCAGTATAATAGCCCAGCATATATTTGACGGCTTGTGTGCCAATACCTTTGCCTTGATATTTGGTAACCACACAAAGACATCCGAGATAATATTCTCCCTCACCTCTATTTTCAACTGATATCACTCCAACAGGGATATCATCACAATAAATAATAAGCTTAGGAAATTTCTCAATAGATGCCTCCATACCTTCTCTTGTCCTGCCATAAGCAGGACATTCTCCGTATTTAATATAGTCATCATAGAATACTTCATTATAAATTTCAACTAACATGTCCGCGTCTTGTTTTTTTGCTTTAATATATTCTAACCTCATAACACTCTTTTTCCTCCTCAAAATACTGATAAAAGGAATGCACTATTGGCTCATACTAAATGGATATGTTACGCTATATATTCTTTTTCATATAATAACGCTTGTGCCCCGTTGGACAGTCATCTAATATCCCAAAAACTTCATATCCATGTTTAAGATAAAAATCTTTTGCTTGGAAATCAAAGGTATCTAAATGCACTAAATTGCAACCTTTTTCCTTCGCCGCTTTTTCCACTTCATTTAAGAGTACAGAACCATACCCTTCTTTTCTATACTCCTCTTTCACCCACAAAACATCTACATATACACAATTCCAACAGTATATTTGACTATTTATTCCTGCTAGCACCTCTCCATTTATTCCTTTTATAGCCTTATTGATTGGAATAAAAGCCGGTTCTTGCGTAAAAGGAACTTTAGATGAATTATATTCAACTATCCCATTATCAACTACCCCATATTCATCTCTACTACTATCTTCAATAACATAATTTGTCATGCTTAGCTTCCTCTCTTACTTAATTCTTCATTACGTATCATGTTGCCCATACAAATACTCTCTAAACCAAATCCAACGACAACATTTTATTAGTTTATGTTTTAGATCTTTTGCAACTCTTTATGCGTAGTGCTGCACTCATAAATATTTGTTCATCGCAGTATCCCAACAAAAAACATTATTCATCAACATCACAGTCTTCATCCCATTTAAAAAAACCTTCTTTCCAATTATCTTCATCAAGTTTATATTCATCAATGGTAAAACACTCAGTGGGATAGTCTTTAAAGCCCGGAAGTTGTATGTATCTTTTAATAGTTTCTTTCGCTTTTTCTTTTGAAGAATAAATTCCTATTGTTTTTGTATTGTCAATTTCATCAACCTCATAACTGTGTTCTAACAAAAAAACTGTTTTCATTTACTATTTCACCTCTAAAAAATGTATCATACTAATTCACCAGCCATTACAGTTGTGCCTTATCTTTTCGTCGCAAAAGCTAGCCAATTCTTGCCTCTGTAATCTTGCACTTACTCTGGACTGAAAACTCACTTAGTGCTTCCAATTTCCCACGCCGAGACTGTAATATAAAAATTCCTATCATTAAGCTCTATAATAGATAATGCTAATTTTCTTTAAGTAGTAATATTTCTTTATTCAGCTTTTCAGCTTCTATATTATTTGATTGGACCTTAAGTACATAATTAGTATATTTTTTAGCCTCTTCTACTTCTCCGACATTATACAAATCCCTAGCTAATATTAAATTTAGTTCAATTGAATCTTTGGCATCATAAACATTCCAGAAAAAATTAGAAAGTAAATAGTATTCCGGATTTTTGGCTAGCCCAGGATCAAAATACTTAAGTTCTAACGGAAGGCATCCGATGTTACTCATCCAATTTCTAAATTGAAAATACTCCTTACTATATTTTCGTTCAATAAATTTGCATACTCTGTTAATAAAAAAATCTCTCTCAAAATAATGAGCGTACTCTTCTTCATCAAAAGCTTTTGTATCCTTATATCTTCCTTTTCTCGAGTAGGTAAGCGTGAAGTCATAGTGATGTGCTATCTCATGTATCAGAACCCCCGCAGCATTTACTTTCAAATAAAATTGCAATGGTTCCATAAAATCATGTACATTTCTCACCATTTTATATCCATATAAACTTATACTATTTCTACCTATGTGAGCAGTACCGAGAATAATAGAACTCCAAATTCCCGGTAGAACTTCATGTTTTTCATAATCATTTTGTTTTAACATAATTTGTTTTAAATCAAAAGTCGCACTAGAAGGTAGTTCATTTATTATTTCATTTATATCCTCCTGAGTGAGTGGAAAAAATATATCATCTGCTATCTCTTCTTCAACTTTATAAATTTGCTCCAAAGACATAACATCATAATTATAAAATTTATTGTTTTGTATTCCTTCAATGAATGTGCCTGATTTTCTTATTTTACGCAATTGTAAAGTTTTCTTCTTTATATAATGCTTACTTTTCAACTCTCTATAAATTGTATTTGTTATCTTAATGGCCTCATTTTTTTCTACTTCAGAGTTCTTTTCATTTTCTAGCGCTTTTTTTGCATCTATCCATGTACTATGTTTACTTCCTGACAAATTCTTTTCTCCCTTTTATATAATCTTATGCGCAGTAATAATGGTGTAACTATACGCATTAACTGTTATTTCACAATCATCTATATCTATATACCAATTCTTACCCCTTCTAGCTATAACAGCATTGGGGTTTATTATTTTGTTGCTGCACCATTTTACAACATCCTCCACTTCTAAAGAAAGATTCCTTTTAATTCGGGCAACTCCCAAGTCGGTTGTATGCAGCTTGTCTAAGTTTTGTATCAATTCACACTCATTATAATTCATCTTTATCACCATTTACTTTTACTATAAGTTTTTTTATATTGTTTGGTCCCCGATATCTTTTAAATACTTATTTATAATCTTTTGTATAGTTCGTTTTTCAGTATTCTTAGCAACGCATATACGGTATGCAGCTACCGCAACTTTCCATTCATCAATTTGTTTCATAGTCTTTCCCGATATTCGCAAATATTCTTTAGTGTATATACTGCAAAATCTATTTCTAATAAGCATAGTAATTATTTTCGTGAATATAGAAACGTTATCAGGAAGTTCCGCAGTTTTTAATGTCAATATAGTTCTGGCTACGTCTGCACACGCATTCCCATTACAGCAATCCGCCCAATCGATAATATAGTCTTCTTTTTCATTCCTAAGCACATTATCAGGGTGAAAATCACTGTGACATAGACTATTACCATCCGGCATGCTGTCAATTAGTTTATATAACCGTTCTTTCTTATCCTGAGTCAAATCATTTACCCAGGAAATACGTTCTTTAAAATATTGCTTTTGTTCTCTAATTCCATTTACATGATTTTTATGGATCTCAAAATGCAGCTGCGCTAACTCTTTAGCAAATTTTTTATACGCAAATGGTTTTTGTTCCATCAGTTTCATAATAGAAGTACCAATAACTTTTTCGTATACAATAGCACGTTTTCCCTCATATTCAATATTTTCAATAAATCGCGGAAATTTAAAGGAACATTTTTCAAGGGCTTTTGTATTAGTGATTTCTTGTTCTATTGCTTTATCCGGTTCATAATCATTAAATATTTTTATAATTGTATTCTCTGTCCAATTGAAAACATCTGCCGTAGCTCCTCTTCCAATTAGATTACCTTTAATCATATTACTCCCCCCATTGAAAAAATATTTTGCTCATATTATGCATTTAAGAATTTCTGTTAAATCGTCTGTATCAATTGCATACATTGCACTGTTTCGAACTTTCTCAGAACTGTTTATGGCAATAGATTTTCCGCAGTATTCAAACATTGGAATGTCTGTTGATCCATCACCTACAGCAATACATCTTTCCGGTTCAATACAGTTACTTTTGCAATAGTGCTGTAAGCACTCAATTTTTTGTTCAGCTCCAATGTAATTAAGAATTTTCCCCGTAAATACCCCTTCAACTACCTCATAATCACTGCCATAATAATCATCAAATCCCCATATATCACATACAACCTTTGCTACTTGCTTTGGCCCCACAGTGATAACTATGCATTTAATATTTTGTTCATGCAATTCCTCAACTACGCCTTTAATATTCCTTAAAGGTTTTGCAATGTCTAAAAAGCATTCAGCAATCTTACTTTCTTCAAGGCCTAAAAGTAATTGTGCTCTAAGGTAATCTGCTGTTTTATAATCAATTAGCCCTTTTTCTTCTCGTTCTTGAATGAAAGAGTGCTCTTTTTCTTTATCATTCAAAATACAGGGCAGCATAACTGAATGTATCTCTCTAATTAGAGTATCATCCAAGTCAAAACAAACAAGCTTTGTTTCCATCTATAATCACCTCAAGCTAATACAAACTTTGTCTTATTACACACTAATAATTATGTATGATTCTATCTATAGCAATACTAAACAAACTTTTTGCTATATCCTGACTTACATCTACACTTTGAGATTGGTCTATTTAAGAGCTAAAATTCGTTTAACATAATAAAATTGGGAATTAATCTATAAAACTCACTACAATTAATTGTTCCACAAATAAGTTAATAAACGAACTGCTCTTTAAATGATAGCGAATGCTTTGCTGTGTCAATTTCCGCATTAAGTCCAATTGGTATAATTGCATTATTTGTACCATGGCCGAAGTCATCACACTTTATAACCGGAATATTGTATTTTGATGCCAACCTTGCCAGTATGCCGTTTAACATTGGTGCTGCTTCTTTGGAATAGTATCCGAAAATTATTCCGGTGACACAATTCATTAAGCCGCTCTGCTCTATATGAGAGAAATACTTGCTAATTGCGGCAGGAGCGCTAAAGCCTATATAGTCTTCTACAAAAAGAATATACTTTTTATTAGCATCGTATCTGAGATACTTTCCGTTTAACATCAATGCGAAATTTATCAAGTATCCGCCTATGAGCGTTCCCTCGCTTTTTCCCTCATGTATGGTTTCCCACACACTATTTGATTTAAAAACAGGAACTGCTTCACTGCAAAATGCTGACTTAAAGCATTGGTAATTATAATCTGTTAAATTTAAAAATGTTCGCAAAGATTGGCCATAAAATGTTACCATTCCTGACAGTGAGGTTATTGCATTTAATATTGTAGTGCTATCACTATAGC
>JAEZDX010000056.1 GCA_023417975.1 Bacillota bacterium | reverse complement strand
CATAAAGGATACCTGCATTGCTCTTTTATATGTTTCAAGAAATCAAGGCTGCAGGACATACACCAAGACACATTTTCCTGAGAAAGTAATATTCCGCATTCACTTGCCCTATATGTAAGTTCATTGTATATGTCACATATGAATTTTAAATCTACACCGTTACTATCAATACCTCTTATACCGTGAAAGGTATAGTATTTTGCCCCCACTATTGATGCTGCTTTACAAACGGACGAAAAATTTTTCATCAAATCTTTTCTTCGTCTTTCATACCTATCGAAGAGAAATGGTTCAAAGGATGAAGAAAAGGCATGTACTGATATTATTCTAAAATCTGCTGCTTCAGCTTCTTCCCTTAGTTTCTCGGCAAATTTCTCTTCATACTCACTTGGTGTATTTAAAAATATTTCTCCGTAATTAAAATCCAAAGCCTTCATCTTTTTAATACTGAATTCCGTATTAATTTCAGGATAAAAGCATGCTGAAGATAATCCAATGCTCATTAGTACTCTCCTTTATTGTATTCCACTCCCATCACCTTTAATATATTTGTCAGCGCCATCTACGTTAACCTTTAATCCGGTTCCGTCCAAAATATCAAAGGATATACTTTCTCCTTGGATTCCTTGCAGTTTTGTATGGGTTGGATTATTTAAATCAACCTTATATACATATTTAGTAGACTTAAACCAAGGTATTTGAGTAATATACACTATAGTATTATCATTAATAAATTTTGGTGAACTATGCCACAAAAATTCAGGTTTCTTATTAAGATAAGCATTTTTTTCAATAACTGTGCCTCCGGATGTATTGTATTGATTCTTTGTTATATTGTTTACAGCTCCATTTAAATCTGCAGTAAACATATCCTGTGATGTAGTGAGCAATACAACTTTATTACCGGAAGGTGCTATATTAAAGGACTGAAGAGAATTGTCATCTGTAATTGCATTTTTTATAAGCTTATTTCCATTTTCTTCATTGTACACAATCTTGACCTTTTTACCATCAGGCAGCTGCACTTCCTGAATTTTATCTTCCACAACTGGCGGCTGGTTTTGTCCTGAATTTTGATTATTCTGGTCTTTATTGTCACCGTCTTTGTTACCATTCTTGTCATTATCTTTTCCGGTATTATTTCCATCGGCCACATATCCGCTGTTTCCTTTGTCATTATTGCCAAGGTGGCCTGCATTTTTTTCAAGCCAATTCAAAAATGTAGCTCTAGTGAGAAGTGCTAAAGCCGCAACAATTATAGAAATTATTAATAGAGTCTTTCTTCTCTTCCTCGCTTTCATTTTTTTGTCATATTCTCTGCTAAATATACTAGGCTTCCCCAACTTTACTTCCTCCCAACAAAACTATATTAGCTTTATATAATATAAAACATATCAAAGTGCACATTAAACTTTTATTCATACATACATATCTACAAGTTTTTAATACGTAATCCGAATAGCTTTTGTACGATTCTTCCATTATTTACAAACATATAGGCACTTTATATATTTTTCAATTCATTTCTTTGCTGCACAATATATATTATACCATTTTAATTATAAAATAAAAAATTAAAGAAAAAAATAGCAACTGCTAAATATTTTATTTTAGCTGGTTACTATTTTAATTTCTTTACTTCAAATAAAATTTTAAATCCTTTGGTTCAACTGTTTCCTTAAACCTTTTTAGCTTAACTGCCTTATAAAAATACTTAAAGGTATCTATGCAAGTAAAAGTAGGAACTCTATGCTCGGATGCCTTTCTTCTTATTTTAAAGCCTTGGGTATTGGAATCATTTCCTTTTGTAGGAGTATTGAGAACTATATTAATTTTTCCCGTAGAAATATATTTTACTGCAGCCTCATATTCCAAAACCTCACACTGAAAGCCTTGTGAATTTAAATACGCAGCAGTTCCTTGTGAACCATAGAATTTAAATCCGTCCTTATAATATTTTTTAATTATTTCAGTACCTTCCTCTTTATCCACGTCTCTCAAGGAAACATAGATATTTCCTTCAGTACAGATTTTAATTCCTGATGCAGAAAAAGCCTTATAGGTTGCTTTATCCAGATCTACATCAATTCCGAGAATCTCTCCTGTGGATTTCATTTCAGGCCCCAAATACATGTCCGCATCCGCCAATTTCTCTCCGGAAAATACAGGTATTTTCACTGCATAGAGTCTTCTGTAATCCATCAACCCCATACCGTAATCCATGTCCTTTAACTTCTTCCCAAGCATAAGCTGAACAGCAATAGATACCATAGGAATACCTGTTACCTTACTCAATATAGGAACTGTTCTCGAAGCCCTCGGATTTACTTCTATTACATATACATCTTCGCCGTCAAACACATATTGAATATTTACAAGTCCTATCACCTTGAGAGCTTTGGCAATCTTTTGCGTATAGTATTTTAATTTATTAACAGTATTATCATCCAAAGATACGTGGGGATATATTGTGATGCTGTCTCCTGAATGAACCCCGGTTCTCTCAACATGTTCCATGAT
>JAEZDX010000030.1 GCA_023417975.1 Bacillota bacterium | reverse complement strand
TTTTCAGTAAATACTTTGTGCATTTTTGAGCCGTAGTAAGGTAGCCCTTTTGCTCATCGTCTATTTCTGTTGAAAGGAGCAAATCTATCATTCCTGTAATTCCGTTTAATGGAGTACGAATTTCGTGACTCATGTTAGCCAAGAACTCACTCTTAGCCTTGTTTGCAGATTCAGCATCTTCCTTAGCTTTCTCTAATTCAGCCTCTGTAATTTTTCTATCTGTTAAATCATTTGTTATAGTTATAAAGTATCCTTTCTCAGGACTATATACCAAAATTGAGTACCATTTTTTATTTGTTTCCGAATAGTAGTCATCGCTTGGAATGGTTATTTCCTGCATAGCAACTTTGCCAAGTACGTTTAAGGAGTAAGGAAATACTATTTTGTCCTTCAAAGAACCATAGACCTCAGAAAATATTTTGCCTATAATCATTTCTCTTTTACAGCCTAGCATTTCTAAAAATGCTTCATTCACCTCTATGAATTCAAAATCAACAGGTATTCCTTGTAGATTTAATATGATTTTGCTGTAACTTAAAGCACTTTTTAAATTCATAAACAAAGATTTAAATTTAGCTTCACTTTGAGATAAGGCTTCCGTACTTTTTTTTCTTTCCGAAATATCTCTGACAAGGCTTAAAAGTATGTGCTTGTTTCCTATACTGATGCCCTGAGAACTCACTTCTACCGGAAAGCAGCTTCCATCCTTTCTATAATGCAGGGTTTCAAAAGAAATTCCGTGCTCAAAGGCCAATTTTATTTGCTGCTTTGTTATATAATAGTCTTTTCTTATATCATGTATATGTAAAGACAAAAGCTCTTCTTGAGTATAGCCATAGGCGTTTATGGCTGCTTCATTGGCGTCGATAATTTTACCGTCGCTGTTCATGAAGAAGATTATATCGCTTCCTACTCTAGATAGTATTTGATAGCGTTTTAGAGCATCGGTTGTTTTTTTTCGTTCATCTATATCAATCATCATTATAATACAGCCTGAAAAGTTACCATCTATATCAAAATGAGGCCGAATCAGACATAAAATCCAGCGATAAAAACCATTACTGTTCTTTAGTAATATTTCGATTTCATAAGGTTTTTTTTCAATTACTGATTTGTAATATGTATCTTTAAGTTCATTTATGTGTTCGGTATGGATAAAGCCTAGCAATAAGTCAATGTCATTTTCTTTTACAGAAGAACCTGTAAATTGAAACCAGCTTTTACTGATATAACTTATGCAATTGTGTTGGTCCAAACTAAATACAATGGAGGGAAAGGTCTCCAACATTCCGAGATAAAAGTCTCGGGAATTTTTCAGGCATTCTTCATTACGACTTAAATTATCACGTTCCATGCGCAATTCCTCTTCCATATGTACAATGTGGGAGATGTCTCTAAATACAATTACAACTCCGGAAATATGGTTGCCGAAGTCTATGATGGGTGAGCAGCTGGCTGAGATGTATTTTTTTGTTCCATCTCTTGAGATAAGTACAGAGTTATTTCTTAACTCTACTGAATAACCAACTTCAAGTACGTCCTCTAAAATATTTCTTAACGGTTTGTTGTGTGGGATATCAATTAATTTGATTACTTCAGTAATTTGTCTGCCTAATGCATCGGATGCTTTCCAGCCAGTAAGAGTTTCGCCGGCATTATTAATAAAATTGATAGTGCCATAGATGTCCGTGGAAATAACTCCATCTCCAATGCAAGCTAAAGCAGTGGCCATACGTTCTTTTTCTAAGCAATAGTCCTCCGGATTATTATCCGGTATATTTGTTGGCATTTTTTGCCCCCCTTTATCAACAGTTGCTTCAATTTCACTAGGTCTAATACACGGTAAAGGAATCTAAAATTGCTTCGAGGGCGGTAAGCATATACTCTTTCAAAGCGAAATCATAGCTGCATTTTCTCCACTTATATATTATAAATACAATAGAGCCAATAACTAAATCAGCTAAAATGTTCCCATCAATATTTGGATTTAGCGTGCCTGAACTTTGAGCTTTATTAATAAGCAGTTTAATGTAGGAAAATCTATAATTTTCAATTATGTCAGCTTTATCAGCCAAGTGTTTTTCTAATGTGAGCATCTGGGAGATATTTATGAGCGAAGTACTTTCCGGATAATTACCATAGTTTTCGGCATAAATTGAAATGTAAAGCTTCAAAGCCTCTGTAGGAATTAAATTTTTCATTTCAATTGTTTCGATGATGCTGGTGTCCAACTCAGAGTAATAATCCAGTACAGCCATAATTATTTCATCCATGTTTTTATAATGACTAAATAAAGTGCCTTCAGATATACCTTCTCTTTTTGCTATTTCTTTACTGGTCAAGCCTCGTATCCCAACTTCGCTGATAATCTCAATGGCTGTAATGACCACACTGTCTTTACGGTATGTAGATAGTTGTCCCATTACTATTTCTTAATGACCTCCTTATTAATTATTTGCCGATATGTTGCAAAATGCCGAGTAACAACTCGATAATTATCATTATAATGCTATAAGTCAAAATATGTCAAGGAAATATATGTCGATATGTGTTTAAATTGGACGTTAAAACAATTATTTTAGTATATTTAAATAAAATGTTTTATATAACTTAATATTCGGTAAATTATTTCATAATGATCTGCTAAGAAAAAATTATATGAATAGAGATTTTGGGTATAATATTAACTGCTTCATAGTAGTCAATTACAAGTTTGATTTCATATGAACGACTTTTTAAAAGACAGTAAAATATTCTTTACAACAATAATTAGTAAATATATAATAATAGATAGATTATGTTTAAGGTTAATGAAGATAATGGTGCGTTGAGAAAGAAGAGTACGCAAAAGACTGACTCGAAGAGATTCAGGGATGGTGAGATCCTGAAATTCAGTGTTGTGGAAAGAAGCTTTGGAGCAATAAATAGAAAATCACTTTTAGTGGAGTATATTTATGGGGTTATTCCCTTACAAATTATTGAGTTGGATTAAGGAAACTTAATCAATTTAGGTGGTAACGCGGAAGAACGGTCTTTCGTCCTAGGTATTGTAGGGCGGAGGACCTTTTTTAATTAAATAAAAGGAGGAAATAATATGAGTTATAAAGAGTTAGCGCAGTTGATATATCCGAATATTGATAAAACTCCGGAATATTATATTGAAAAGTATCCAAAGAGAGAATTAAAAGAAGGTGCTGTGGTATCAAGATATGCTCCTAGCCCTACGGGTTTTCAGCATATAGGAGGAGTATTTTCTGCACTGATTGATGAAAGACTGGCTACACAAAGCGGCGGTGTATTTTACTTAAGAATAGAGGATACTGATCAAAAAAGAGAAGTAGCAGGTGCTATAGAAGATACTATAGCTACAATGCATGATTTTGGTTTGGACTTTCATGAAGGAATGACTGGAGATGATACGTCCAAGGGAAATTACGGCCCGTACAGACAGAGCCAGAGAGAAGAGATTTATAAAACTTTTGCCAAGGATTTAATTGAAAAAGGATTGGCTTATCCATGTTTTTGTACTCCTGAAGAGTTAACTGAACTAAGGGAAAGACAGGTATCTCAAAAAATAACTCCCGGTTACTATGGTGAGTATGCTGTTTGCAGGAATATTGCTCCTAGTGAAGCTATTGAAAGGATAAAAAATGGAGAAAGCTATATAATAAGATTAAAGTCCCCGGGTAATCCGGACAATAGGGTGGAATTCCATGATTTGATTAAGGGAGATATATCCTTCCCGGAAAATAATCAAGATATAGTCCTCATCAAGGGTGATGGACTTCCAACTTATCATTTTGCACATGCAATAGATGATCGATTAATGAGTACTACTCATGTTATAAGAGGTGAAGAGTGGCTTTCTTCATTGCCGATACATCTTCAGCTTTTTGAAATACTGGGCTTTGATACTCCAAATTATGCACATACCCCTACTATAATGAAACAGGACGGCGGATCAAAACGAAAGCTTTCAAAGAGAAAAGATCCCGAGGCTTCCGTTTCATATTATAAGGAGTCGGGATATCCGGTAAATGCAGTAATCGAATATCTGGTCAATATTGTTAACTCAGGTTTTGAGGATTGGAGAGCAGAAAATCCAGAGAAGGATAACCGTGAATTTCATATAGCTTTGGATAAGATGAGTAAGAGCGGAGCATTATTTGATTTGGTAAAGCTCAGTGACGTTTCCAAGGAATTTATATCAAGAATGAAGGCTGCTGATGTATATGAGAGCTATACTGCTTGGGCAGTAGAATTTGACAAGGAAATGTACGCTTTAGTTACTGGAAATGAAAATATGGCTAAGCATATATTCAATATAGACAAAGAGGGAACTAATCCAAGAAAAGATTTTGCAAAGTGGGAAGACGTAAGAGAAAAGATATTCTATTTCTTTGATGAACTATTTGATAAGGAAACTGTGGAGCAAGTTGAACTTTCCAAGAATACTGATTTAGCTGAAGCGAAGAGAATAATTGAAGCTTATTCAAAAGCTTATAATTTTAACTCCGATAAGGATACATGGTTTGAGGAATTAAAAGCTTTAGGAGCAGCCTTGGGTTATACAGCCAACAGAAAAGAGTTTAAGGCAAACCCAACAGCCTTCAAAGGAATGGTAGCAGAAGTAGCAGCTGCTGTCAGAGCAGCAATATCACATAGAGCTAATACTCCTGATCTTTATACAATAATGCAGATAATGGGCGAGGATAAGGTGAAAGGCAGATTTGAAAAGTTTTTAAAGCTATAAAATTAAAAGCGGTTAATGGCATACGTATAAAGTTATGCCATTAACCGCTTTTTCTATAGAATAAACCTAGCCTTACTGCCTTCCTTGGCGGGGGTTATCTCCAGCCTTACATCAATTCTTTCTTTCAGTTCCGGCACATGGGAGATTATTCCCACCAATCTGCCGTCAGCTTGAAGATCTATAAGACATTGAATAGCCATGTCCAGCGATTCTGGATCCAGAGTACCAAAGCCTTCATCTACAAACATTGTATCTAGACTTATTCCGCCTGCATGATTTTGAACTACATCCGCCAATCCAAGTGCCAGAGCTAGTGATGCTTTAAAGCTTTCGCCGCCGGATAGGGTCTTAACGTGACGAGCTTTTCCTGTATAATTGTCGAAGACCTCAAGTTCCAAGCCTTCTTGTTTTCTGCCTTTTCCTTTTTCTTCTTTTCTCTTCAAAACAAAGCGCCCTCCGGCCATCTTGCTTAGGCGTATATTGGCAGTATCGATTATTTCGTCAAAGTATGCAGCAAGTACAAATCGTTCAAAAGTTATTCTCTCGGAATTATCTCCGTTTGCTATAGAGGCAAGTTTCCCCACAACACTATATCTGGTTTCATCTTCCTTAATTAGATTGGTTATGTTATCAATTTCTTTGAGTGCTTTTATATTGTTATTTATTCTGGAATATAAGGACTTTTCCTGTTGCTCCAGAGAGATTTGCTTATCGTAAAGAAGCTTTATCTTTTCCTTTAGCTCAGCTAAAACTATGGGGAGTAGTCCTTCGGTTTCTTTCTCGGCTTCAACCAATCTGTCTTTTAAGGATTTTAGTTCTTGAAAGAAATTTTGAATCTCAACATCCAAGGCTTTGATATCTTTTTCAGGTATTATTAATGAATGATAATGGTTATAATCAGCAAAACCTGAAATTTCAAGTTTTTGCTGTAATTGCATTGAATACTCTTCTACTTCTTTGGTAATTTCTTTTAAGTTATTGATCTTTACATCTTTATCAGCTATCAAGGCTGCCAAACTTTCCTTTGAAGTATTAAAAGCGGACTGAGCAGTGTTGAACCTTTGTTCCTTTTCTTTCAGCAAAACTTCCAGTTGCTTAATTTTCTCTAAAAAACTGTTGAAAGAGCGAAGCTCTTCGGGAATTTCCTTTTTGATACTTTCAATGCTTTCTTCCTCAGCTCTAATTTGACCATAAAGTAAAGTTTTTTTACGGATACTTTCGTCTATTTTAGTATCAGAAGCCTGTATTGTTTGTTTGAGCAAAGCAGTTTTTTTGTCTAAAACATCCTTTTTATTTATGAGAGTCTGAAGGCTTAACATTTCTTCTTCCATGATTTTAATTTCTTCAGCAAGTCTTTTACCGTCTTGGGATAAGAATAAAAGCAACTCCTTTGGGTCCATTTGCGTTATTTTTTCTCCAAGACTTTCCTTAAGCTTATCTATCTGTACAGGGAAATCGGCTTTTATACTGTTCATCTG
>JAEZDX010000005.1 GCA_023417975.1 Bacillota bacterium | reverse complement strand
CTTCTAACCGGTGTATAGTGAGGTGCTGTCTTTAATATATGTGCATCTATCTCTGCTTCCTTGGCTATTTTTTTCATAGCATCTATGAAAGCATCCATTGTATCCAAATCTTCTGTTTCCGTAGGCTCTACCATGATTGCATTTTCAACAATTAACGGAAAGTATATTGTAGGAGGATGATACCCGTAATCTAGAAGCCTCTTTGCTATATCCAAAGTTGTAACTTCGTCACTGCCTTTCTCCAATCCCCCTAATATAAACTCATGCTTGCATATATCATGTATTGGCATTGTATAATATTTCTTTAGCTTTTCTCTCATATAATTTGCATTTAAAACTGCCATCTGACTTGCCTTCTTTAATCCGTCATATCCCATAGTCAATACATAAGTATATGCTCTTACAAGCACGCCGAAATTCCCATAATAGCTTCTCACCTTACCAATTGACATAGGTCTATCATAATTTAAAGTATACCTATCACCGTTTTTTTCTACTACTGGTACAGGTAAAAAAGGTTCCAATTCCTTTCTTACACCTACAGGACCACTTCCCGGTCCCCCTCCTCCGTGCGGCGTAGAGAAGGTCTTATGAAGGTTTAGATGTACCACATCAAAGCCCATATCTCCCGGTCTGGTAACTCCCATTATGGCATTCATGTTTGCTCCATCATAATATAGAAGCCCTCCTGCCTCATGCACCAGCTTTGATATAACCTCAATATTTCTTTCAAACATGCCAAGCGTACTGGGATTAGTAAGCATAAGTCCGGCAACTTCATTATCAAGTACTGCCTTTAAGTTATCCATATCTACAGTTCCATTGCTCAAAGACTTTATCTCAACAACTTGAAACCCCGCTGCAGCCGCTGATGCAGGATTGGTTCCATGTGCAGAATCCGGAACAAGTATCTTTGTTCTTTTTACATCCCCTTTACTTTCATGATATGCTTTTATTATCATCAGTCCTGTAAGCTCTCCGTGTGCTCCTGCTGCCGGCTGTAAGGATACTGCATCCATGCCCGTTATTTCTCCTAAAGCCTCTGCTAGTTCATACATCAATTGAAGAGCACCTTGAACGGTTTCTTCTGGCTGGAAAGGATGTAATTCTCTAAATCCAGACAAGGCTGCCATATCTTCATTAATCTTAGGATTATATTTCATAGTACACGACCCTAATGGATAAAATCCCGTGTCCACTCCATAGTTTTTATTTGAGAGCAAAGTATAATGCCTTACAATGTCAACTTCACTTACCTCCGGAAGCTCCAATTCACTTTCCCTTGCCAATTTATTAGGCAGCATTTCCTCCAGCTTTATATCCGGCACATCACAATGAGGAAGCGAATATGCATATTTTCCTTGTTTTGAAAGTTCAAATATGAGCTTATTATATTGCTTCATTATACCCCCTCCATCGCATTTACTAAGCTATCTATCTCAGCCTTAGTCCTTTTTTCTGTAACACATAGCAGAAAACTATTTTCAAACTCAGCATAATCTTTTCCTATGTCATAACCGCCAATTAGTCCTCTCTGCAAAAGCTCATGGTTGATTCTTGAGACATAACTGTCGGATTTTAACGCAAATTCCATAAAAAAAGGCTTATTAAATAATGGCACATATTTCCCCGACTGTACAAGTTTATTAAAAGCGTAATGTGATTTTTTCATGCTTTGCAGTGCTACATCTCTTATGCCATGCTTTCCAAGAGCAGTAAGATATACCGCAGCTGCCAATGCATTCAGTGAATGATTTGAACAAATATTTGAAGAAGCCTTCTCTCTTCGAATGTGCTGTTCTCTCGCCTGAAGAGTGAGTACAAAAGCCCTCTTATTCTCCAAGTCTACCGTCTGCCCTACAATTCTTCCTGGAAGCTTTCTCATTAGCTTTGAAGAAGCTGCCATAAATCCAAAATGAGGTCCTCCAAAACTGGTGCTGTTTCCAAGGCTCTGCCCCTCCCCTACAGCTATATCTGCACCTATTTCGCCAGGAGTTTTCAGAACAGACATAGCTATAGGGTCTACGTTCATTATAAGTAGAGATTTATTGTCATGAGTTATTCTTTCAATCTCCGTAAAGTCTTCTATTACGCCAAAGAAGTTAGGACACTGAACTATTACAGCTGCAGAGTCTTTATCTATTAATGACTTTAATGCCTCTATATCCGTAACTCCTTCGGATATACCAGCTTCAATTAGTCTATAGTTATGTGCTTTCATATAGGTGGCCAATACTTTTCTTATTTCCGGATGTACCGCTCTTGATACTATGATGGATTTTCGTTTTGTGGAAGCAGCAGCCATCATTGCAGCTTCAGCACAGGCAGTAGCTCCGTCATACATAGAGGCATTTGCAGTATCCATTCCTGTCAAATCACATATCATAGTTTGATATTCAAATATTGCTTGAAGAGTGCCTTGGCTTACTTCAGGCTGATACGGAGTATAGGAAGTATAAAATTCAGATCTTCCTGTAATATGCTTTACTACAGAAGGTATATATCTGTCATATACTCCCGCACCGAGAAAGCATACCAATCGGCTTAAATCCAAATTCTTATTTGCCATTCCCTCCATATACCTTCTTACTTCAGGCTCCGTTTTCGACTTGTCTAGGTTCAAATTTCCATTTAATCTTATAGTTTCAGGTATATCTTCAAAAAGAGTTTCTACCGAATCTGCTCCAATGATATTCAACATATATTCTTCATCCTGAGGCCTATTAGGAATATACGGGTACATATTATCTCTCCTCATTACAGTACTCATCATACTGTAATGCATTCATTAATTTATCCAACTGTGAATCGTCAATTATTTCCGTACACACCATCCAATTTTCATATGGATCTTCATTTAGCAGCTCAGGACTTTCTAAAATAACCTCATTTACTTCTGTAATCTTCCCATCCAGTGGGATGTACACATCCGAGGCAGCCTTCACAGATTCTACAACCCCAAAAGTATCTCCTTCGGCAAATTCACTACCTACCTCCGGTAGTTCAACGTACACTATTGCTCCCATGGAATTTTGTGCAAAATCAGTTATACCCAAATATACTCTATTCTCCTCCTTTTTAAGCCATTCGTGCTCCTTTGTATAAAGCAATCCTTCCACAACTTTCATTATTTATCCTCCTTCTAAAATTACTTTCTATAATTTTTATTATAAAATTTCTTACTGATTATCTTGGCTCTGGCAGGTCTTGATCTTATTATTATGTCTATAGCATTACCCAATTCACAATAGTCGCTTTCTATAAGTGCTAATCCAAGGTTTTTCTTTACGGTTGGACATAAATACCCGGTAGTTACTCTGCCTATTACCTTTCCATCTGCCAAAACCTCATAGCCATGTCTCGGAAT
>JAEZDX010000610.1 GCA_023417975.1 Bacillota bacterium | reverse complement strand
CCTTAAAGGTTGATTTTGACTCATTTATAAATATAGGCAGCTCTTCAGAATATGGTAATAAGGCAGAGTCTATGAGAGAAGATATGATTCTCGAACCGATTAATACATATGGTGTAACAAAAGCTTCAGCAGCTTTATACGGACGTATGCTGGGCTCAAATTTAAATCGCCGCATAGCAACAGTACGATTGTTTTCTGTATACGGATACTATGAAGAAAAAAGCAGGTTAGTGCCCACGGTAATATTGTCATGTCTTAAAGGTGAGGCACCGGCATTGGCTTCCGGTGATGCGGTAAGGGATTTTATATTTGTAAAAGATGTAATTGACTTAATTAAAACAGTATCAAATTCAAAGGATATATGCGGTAAGATATATAATGCAGGTACTGGCAAGCAGCATAGTGTTGCTGACATGGTGAATACTATAATCAGTGAAGTAGGCGAAAAAATAGTTCCAAAGTGGGGAACCGTTCCCGGAAGAGCCAGTGATACTGAAAAGTGGGAAGCGGATATGAGTTTGGTTAACAAAGAATTTGCGTGGAAACCGAAATACAGCTTGGATGAAGGTGTAAAAGCTACTGTAGATTGGTTTAGGGAAAATAGTCTTTTATACTGAGGAGGGATGAAATGACTATGACTAAAGATATGGATAATATAGTTGAGATTGCAAAGTCAGTAAGAAAAAGTGCTGTTACAATGGCATATGAAGCCGGAAGCTCACATGTTGGTACTGCTCTATCTATGATTGATATTCTTACAGTATTATATTTTAAATTTCTCAATATAAACCCTAAAGAACCTTATAAAGAGGATAGAGACATTTTTATATTGAGTAAAGGACATGGAGCATCAGGGCTTTATTCTGTTTTAGCCGAGAGGGGATTTTTCGACAAAAGTTTATTAGGACAATACGATAAGGATGGTTCAAAGCTAGGAGGTCATCCTAAAAAGAACAGTGTTCCGGGAATAGAGGCTTCTACCGGTTCTTTAGGTGATGGTTTACCAATAGCCTGCGGAATAGCATTAAGTAGTAAGCATTCGGATATAAAACGTAAAATTGTTGTACTCATGGGCGATGGAGAATGTAATGAAGGAGCCGTATGGGAGGCTGCTATGTTTGCAGCTTCAAGAAAGTTAGATAATCTTATTGCAATAGTTGATCACAATAAATTGCAAGGGTTAGGAAGAGTTCAAGAAATAACAGGGCTCACACCTCTTAAAGAAAAGTGGGAAGCCTTTGGATGGAATGTATTGGTTATTGATGGACATAATTATGGAGAAATAGAACGTTCCTTAGAAACTGCATCATTAGCTTTTGATATACCTACGGTCATATTAGCCAATACTGTTAAAGGTAAGGGAATATCCTTCATGGAGGATAAGCTTGAATGGCATTACAGATCACCAAACGAAGAATTATGGAATAAAGCCTTAAAGGAGTTAGATTAAATGCGTACTGCTTTTATAAATAAATTAACGGAACTTGCAAGGAAAGATAAGGATATTTATCTGATTACTGCAGATCTGGGCTTTTCGGTATTTGAAAAGTTTGAAGAGGAATTTAAAGAGCGGTTTATCAATGTGGGTATAGCTGAGGCTAATATGATTGGTATAGCTGCAGGTTTGGCAATGACAGGGAAAAAAGTTGTTGCATATTCAATAATACCTTTTGTGACAATGAGATGCTTTGAGCAGGTGAGAAATGATTTGTGTTACCAAAATTTAAATGTTACGCTTGTAGGTGTAGGCGGCGGGCTTAGCTATGGATCGGCAGGTGCAACACATCATGCCATAGAGGATATATCGATAATGAGATCATTACCTAATATGAAAGTATTATGCCCGGGAGACCCTTATGAAACTGAACAGGCTGTACAACAAGCTATATATGATGAAGGACCTGCATATATAAGATTAAATAAAAATAGGGAACCGAGGCTTTATGATACAAAAAATGTGGATTTTCAAATTGGCAAGTGTGTAAAGATAAGTGACGGAAAGGATATAGCAATTATTGCAACAGGTAATATGCTGGAACAATCCATAGAAATAAGGAATAGGCTTGAGAATGAAGGAATAGGTGTGAAGCTTGTAAGTATGCATACAATAAAGCCTATAGATGAGAAGATTATCTATGAATGCATGGAAGAAACAAGAGCCATATTTACAATAGAAGAGCATAATATTATTGGCGGACTTGGTAGTGCAGTTGCTGAAATAGTTGTAAAAAATCTAAATAAGCCATTGAAATTCAAATCTTACGGTATACCTGATGTTTTTGCACAGGTTTCAGGTAGCAGCAGTTACTTCAGAGCTTTGTATAAAATAGATACAGACAATATAGTAAAAGAAGCTATAAAAATTGTTAAAGAGTAGGTGTATATATGAGAAGTGAAAAAGAGATTAGAGAAGAGATACTGGAAAAGGTAAGAGAATTATATGAATTAAGGGAAAGTAAGAAGACTTTTGTACCCGGTGTAACTAAGGTGAATTATGCAGGCAGGGTATTTGATGAAAAGGAAATGGTTGCTGTTGTGGATTCAGTACTGGATTTTTGGTTAACCCTAGGAGTAAAAGGAAGAGAATTTTGTGAGGAGTTTTCAAAATATCTGGGCATGAAGCACTGCTTAGTTACAAATTCGGGCTCTTCCTCAAATCTTATTGCTGTTACAGCCCTTTGCTCTCCTACAATAAAAAATCCGATGAAGCCAGGCGATGAAGTTATAACAACTGCAATGACGTTTCCTACTACATTAAATCCGATAATTCAAAATGGACTAATACCTGTTTTTATTGATATAGAAGCGGATACATATAATATAGATGCATCAAAAATTGAAAGTGCAATTACTGGTAAAACACGTGCAATAGTTTTTGCTCATACATTAGGTAATCCTGCCGAAATGGATAAGATTATGCAAATTGCAGAAAAGTATAATCTATATGTGGTGGAAGATACATGTGATGCTTTGGACTCTATTTATGACGGAAAACTATGCGGAACATATGGACATTTTTCTACTAATAGTTTTTATGCGGCACATCATATGACCATGGGTGAAGGTGGGGCAGTATGCACAAATTCTACCGAATTATATAGAGCTGCGCTTTCTATAAGAGATTGGGGTAGAGCTTGTTTTTGCCAGACCGGTGAGGCTAATCCGAATGGTGCATGTAACAACAGGTTTAATTTTAAGTTTGAAGGATTGCCTGAAGGGTATGATCATAAATATGTATATAATAATATAGGATATAATTTAAAACCATTAGATCCTCAGTGCGCTATGGGATTAGAACAGTTAAAAAAGCTTCCTGAATTTACAAAGAGAAGAAAACATAATTTTGCAGCCTTGTACGAATGTTTTAAAAATTATGAGGATAAGTTTGTATTGCCAAGAGCTTTGCCTAAGGCTGACCCTTCATGGTTTGCAATACCTATTACCGTAAGAGAAGATGCAGGTTTTACAAAAAATGACTTTGTAACTTTTCTTGAAAAGCATAATATTGAAACACGTATGCTTTTTGCTGGCAATATATTAAAGCAGCCTGGATATAAGAACATTGAACATAGGGTTGTAGGAGATTTAACTAATACTGATGGTGTTATGAATAGGACATTTTTCTTGGGAGTGTATCCTGGGTTAACAGATGAAAGATTATCATATGAAATACAAATTATAAATAAATTTTTTAATAGATAATGGTGAAATGAAAAATGAAAAAAATAGCATTTAATAATATGTACAGAGATTATTGGAATAACAATCTTTTTGATGTATCAAAGTGCGCTATAGGTGAGAATATACTGCAGCCCAACATTGATTTTAAAGCAGAGCTTACTAAACTTGGATATGAAGTTAATACTATGGATCTTGTTAAACTAAAAGAACAAGAGTATCTTATATTTCAGGATATTCCGATGGATAGCTATATAAGCAATAAAAGTCCTATGTTCAGAATAAAGCATTTAATAAGAGGGCGGTATAAAGAGGACTTTTTATTCCTAGCAGCAAAAATGAGATTAAAAAATAAAATGATACTTCTGGCATTGGAACCTCCAATCATTAATAGATTTAGCTACGACGAAGGCATTCATAAGCTTTTTGACAAAATATTAACATGGCAGGATGATTTAGTTGATAATAAAAAGTATTTTAAACTGAATTATCCGCAGCCGGAACCAAAGGATAAGTATTTTGTGGAGTTCAAAAAGAAGAAATTCTGTACGCTCATAGCAAGTAACAAAGTTTCAAATGACCCGAGAGAACTATACTCTGAAAGAGCGAATGCAATAGATTATTTTGAGAGACATGCTGAATTTGAATTTGATTTATATGGTTTTGGATGGGATAAAAATTTAAAAAACTATAAGGGCACTGTAGACAGAAAGCTACAAACAATGTCACAATATAAATATTGTGTATGCTATGAAAATATGACAGATATAAACGGATATATTACGGAAAAAATCTTTGATGCTTTTAGGGCAAATTGCATACCGATTTATTGGGGTGCAACTAATATTGATAGCTTTATACCTAATAATACTTTTATAGACAGAAGAAATTTTAAAAGTTTTGAGGATCTTATAAAACATATACAAAATATTAGCGAAGAAGAATATAATATATATTTAAAAAATATTCAACAGTATTTATTATCCGATAGCTTTAAAAATCAATTTTCTACTGAAGCATATATTAAGACAATAAAGGACGTTTTAAATATTAGGTGAATTCGTCCTAATGAGGTGAAAAATGAATCGGAATACAGACCTTCCTAAAATCGGTATATATGTCCCTACATATAACCGAGGAAAGTATATAAAAGAGACTATTGATTCACTATTGGCACAGACATACGGCAATTTTACTGTAACTATTGTAGATAATACTTCAACAGATAATACGGAAGAGGTAGTAAAGAGCTATAGTGATGACAGGGTAAGATATATAAGAAATGAAAAAAACATAGGTGCTGTTGGCAACATAAACAGATGCTTTGATATGGCAAACGAGGATTATGTATGTATATATCATAGTGATGATGTATACATGCCTCAAATACTTGAAAAAGAAATTAATTTTCTAATGGAATATGAAGCAAAAGTAGTGTTTACAGACAGGTATTTAATTGATGGAGAAAGTGTTCTTATGGAATCCGAAAGTAACCCATTCCTAAAAAAGAATACATTAGTTGATTATGAAAGCTTGCTTTTAGAAATAATCAATAATGGAACTCCGTTAACATGCCCTACCTTTATGTGTAAAAAGGAAATTATTGATGAGTTTAAAGGATTTGACCCTGAATATGAGTTTACAGGTGATACTGAGCTTTACCTTAGAATAGCAAGAAAGTATAAAGTGGGGATAGTTAGTGAAAAGTTAATTAAGTATAGAATACATAAAGGTCAAGAGACCAATAGATATCTTAATAGTCCTGAACTACAAGAGGAGTTTAAAGTTCTAAACAAAGAGTTAGATTACTATGAAAAAGTTTTGGGTAAAAAGCTTGATAAGGAAACTGCTGAGTATTACTATACAAAGCTTTCCGCAGAATATACAAGAGTTGCAAAAAATATTATTTTAGTTAAAGAAACAAGTGAAGAGAATCAAAGTGAAGCAAAGAGCTATATAGACAAGGCTTTGAAACTGAAAAGATTTCCTATTACAACAAAAGTCGGCATTACTCAAGTTCTATTAAAGCTTGGTATTTATAAAAGGATATATAAGCTGTTAAAATAACTTTGAAAGCTATGAAAAACAAATAGTATAGGATTATATTTAATTTCCTAAAGGTGCTAAATAAGCACCTTTAGGTTTTTTGTTTATTAGAGGTATAAACTACTTTTTTACTTTATATTTGACATAAAGTAGTTTATAATCAAGTATGTATACAGATAATTTAGTTGAGGTGCTAGAAATATGCATAATAAAAGGGAAAAAAATATTTATTTTTTTGCATTACCTATATTAATAGTTTTAATGTGTTTGGTAATATTTAAGGACTTTATTTTTAAGAATAATTTATATTTATATCAAGATATTGGCTCTGATACAATAAATTCATACTATCCATATTATTTAAATTTTATTCGAGCTATAAATAAAGGGGATTTCAGCTTTTGGCTGAGTAACATTGGTATGGGAAATAATATTTTGTCTATGCAGGCATTAGTTTGTGACCCATTCATAATAGTATTGTTAGTTTTTGGAGAGAAGTATTTAGCTAATGGGCTGCTTGTAATGTCTATCATTAAGATTATATGCGCAGGTATAGCATTTTATATGTATGAAAAAAACTTTACTATTACGAAAAGAGTACGAATGTTAGGAGCATTATTATATGCTTTTAATGGTTACATGATTCTATGGGGTCAACATTATCAGTTTGGAACTATAATAGTATTATTACCCTTTCTTATTCATGGATATGAAATTTTGCTTAAAGACAGAAAAGGAACTGTACTCGTATTAAGCGTAGCATTAATTGCTTTCTTTAGCAGTTATTTTTTATTTATGGCAAGTGTTTTTCTATTTATATACGCATTGGTTCGTTATATTGATAGTGGAGAAAAAAAAATCAAAGTATTTGCACGGCATTTAATTAAGAGTATTGGATGTTATATAATGGGCATAGGTGTCAGTGCAATTATATTTCTTCCTTCACTACATGTCATGCTCTCAAGTCCAAGGATAGGCTTGAATATATCGCAATTTCCACTTTTTAAGCTTGATAAGCTCATATATTACATTACATCAATTTTAAGATTATTTACTAATAATGGTGCAGGCACTGGTGAGTACTATTATGGATACATAAACTACTATGAGGCACCTATTCTATATTCAGGAATTCTTACATTAATAATGATACCGTTTTTTTTAAAGAGTTTGGATTTGCGCAAGAAAAGAATATATAGTATACTCGGTTTAATTTTTATTATTTTTCTTATACTACCTCATTTTTCGGCTATGTTCAATTCATATAGTGTAATAACCTATAGATGGACATTTGTTATAAATTTTTTAATGATAACAGCTGCTGTACATGGGTTGAATTACTATGAAGAAAATAGTAATTTCAAAAAAGTAATAGCGACAGTAATTGGATTACTCATAATAATTATTCTAACACTTTTAGTTGGATATTTTAATATTCCGGATATAAAAAATAATTTGAAAGTATCACTTAAATATCTATGTATTCCTATTTTCTTTATGTTCATATATACATTGGTCTTAAAGTTATATACATTAAAAAATCTTAAAGAACATGTGAAAAAAGCAATTATTATAGTGGTTATATTTGAACTTATTATATCTTCTTATTTATCTGTGTTCAGGAATAGGGCAGTGGTAAATGAAAAGTATTTCGTAGAGAAAGTTGGATACAACGACTACACCAATGAAGCTGTTCAATATATAAAACAGCATGATGACAGTGTTTATAGAATAGAGAAAAATTATTACTCTCAATTTTTGAATGATAATTTAGTTCAAAATTATTATGGTATAAAAACCTACAATTCAATAAATCCAGGGCCTGTACTAGATTTTTTAAAAAAGATGGAGGTTCCATTTTTCCTATACATAACGTATATTAAGGATTTTAACAATAGACACAATCTTGATGAAATTGCAGGAGTTAAGTACTATCTTATAAAAGGTGAATATGATGTTCCAAGAGGTTACAAATTTTTAAGTAAAGTTGGAGATATAGGTATATATATAAATGAAAATTTTCTTCCTCTTGGATTTACCTATGACAAATACATCAGTGAATCTAACTTTTTGAAATTATCAAAAGAGAAAAGAGACATTGAATTGCTAAAAGCTTTAGTTGTTGATAGTGATACAAAGCTGAATATAGCAAAAACAACCGAGATAGAATCAGTAAAGGATACATATTATGAGGATATAAGTGAAAGAAAAAAAGATTATCTTGATGTAGAAGTATTTAAAAATGGTTACTTAAAAGGCAGAATTAATGTAATTGACAATAATAAGATCATGTTTTTGTCTATTCCTTATGATAAAGGCTGGGTAGCTAAGGTTGATGGACAGCAAGAACATATAATAAAAGGAAATATCGGATTTATGGCAATAAATCTTACAGAGGGAGAGCATGTTGTTGAATTTGAGTATAAGCAGCCATTATTAACAGAAGGAGTAATAATTACCATTGTAAGCTTACTATTGATGGTTTTACTTAGACGAAAAAAAGTTCTGTAGAAAGAGGATATTTATATGAAAAGTATTTCTATCGTAATACCTGTTTATAATTCTTCAAAAACCATAGAGAGAGTAATAGTAGAAGTAGAACAAGCAATCTTAAAAATAAATAATATAAAGGATCATGAAATTATATTAATTAATGATAATAGCAGGGATGAATCCTTGAAAGTATGTAAAAAAATATGTGAAGCAAATAAAAAGGTTAGAGTTTTAAGCCTATCAAAAAATTTTGGGCAGCATAATGCAATAATGGCCGGATTATCATTTGCAGATGGAGATTATATAATTTGTATGGATGATGATCTCCAAACTCCTGCATATGAAATTGGAACATTGATTGATACTTTGGAAATGGAAGATTATGATGTAGTATATGGAAGATATGAAAGTAAGAAGCATTCGAAATTTAGAAATTTCGGTTCTTCAATAAATTATATAATGGCTGTTTCACTCATAGATCAACCAAAAGAAATACAAGTCACTAGTCTTTTCATAATGAGAAAATTCGTTGTTAAAGAAATAATAAAATATGAAAATCCATATGCGTATTTAAGTGGACTTATATTCAGGGTTACAAAAAATATTGGAAATGTTACAGTACAGCATAGAGAAAGAAAAGAAGGAAAATCAAATTATACATTAGGTAAGCTGTTTAGACTTTGGCTTAACGGGTTTACTAATTTTTCAATAAAGCCATTAAGAGTAGCTACTGTTTTAGGATTTATTTTTTCGATAATATGTTTTATATTTATGATATATCTTATTGTAAGAAAGCTAATTGATTCAAATGTTCAACTAGGTTATACTTCCACGATGGTTGCAATAGTTTTTTTTGGAGCCTTGCAGCTTATAA
Source organism: Bacillota bacterium (assembly GCA_023417975.1). Lineage (GTDB taxonomy): Bacteria > Bacillota > Clostridia > Clostridiales > Clostridiaceae > JAEZDX01. Next base: position 2,529 of record JAEZDX010000610.1, on the reverse strand, counting down.
CTGTTGGATTATTGGGAGAATATATTGGAAGAATATACATGTGTATTAATAAGTCACCACAATATGTGGTAAAGGAAACTTATAATTTACATAAAGAAAATGGCGGAAATAGCAATGAAAAGTATGAGTAAAATTAAAAATGTAATTATTATTCAAGGTATATATGTAGTTTATAGTTTTATTTTGATAATTGGTAAAATGGCATCGAAACATCGGTTGTTCTCACCGATGTTTATCCTTTTCTTTGCATTGGAGCTCTTAGTTTTCGGAATATATGCAGTACTTTGGCAGCAGGTAATGAAGAAAGTAGAATTAACATTGGCGTATTCCGGGAAAGGCGCCGTAATTTTATGGACTTTGCTGTGGTCGTTGTTAATTTTTAACGAGAGTGTAAAGTTTACAAACGTTTTTGGTGCTTTAATAATTTTTATAGGAATTTATGTGGTGATGAGTGATGAATAAATATGTTTTGCTATTTCTGTTTGGAGTGTTAATTTCAAACTTTGCACAAGTTATATTAAAATTGAGTGCAAATCAACAGCATAAGAATATTGCTGCAGAGTATTTGAATAGTAAAGTAATCGGAGCGTATGCTATTTTTTTTATTGCAGCATTTATAAATGTTATAGCTTTGAAGGGAATATATACAAAGGAGGCTCCGATATTGGAAGCTACAGGGTATATATTCATTTTAATTATGGGACGAATCTTTTTAAAAGAAAAAATAACAAAGAAGAAATTGATTGGTAATTTAATTATTATAATTGGTATGATAATTTTTAATATGTAGGGAGAGGTTTATATGATAAATTTCAACGTACCGCCATTTGTAGGCAAAGAGATTGAATATATGAGGGAAGCGGTCATGAATAACAAAATATGTGGGGATGGACCGTTTACAAAAAAATGTAATGCTTTTTTCGAAGAAAACTTTAATACCAGGAAGGCTTTACTCACAACTTCTTGTACTCATGCACTGGAAATGGCTGCAATTTTATGTGATATAAAGGAGGGGGATGAGGTTATTATGCCTTCCTTTACATTTGTATCTACTGCGGATGCTTTTGTTTTAAGAGGTGCTAAAGTTGTATTTATAGATATAAGACCTGATACAATGAATATTGATGAAAATCTGATTGAAAATGCTATTACTCATAAGACTAAAGCAATAGTGCCGGTGCATTATGCGGGAGTGGCATGTAATATGGAAAAAATAACTGAAATAGCAAAAAAATATGATTTGTTTGTTGTAGAAGATGCGGCTCAAGGAGTTATGTCAAAATATAAGGGTAGACCGTTGGGAACGTTGGGGGATTTCGGGTGTTATTCGTTCCATGAAACAAAGAATTACTCCATGGGTGAAGGCGGATGTATATGCATACAAAATGAGAAATTTATAGAAAGAGCAGAAATAATAAGAGAAAAAGGAACAGATAGAAGTAAGTTTTTTAGGGGACAGGTAGATAAGTATACTTGGGTAGATATAGGTTCCTCGTACTTACCTAGTGAATTAAATGCGGCATATTTATGGGCTCAGCTTGAAGAAGCAGAAAAAATAAATAGTGATAGAATAAAAACATGGAATTGCTACTATGAGAACCTTTTACAATTATACTCGGACAGGTTGATTGAATTGCCGTCAATACCTGAAGATTGTGTGCATAATGCACATATGTTTTATATAAAGACTAAAGATTTAAATGAAAGAAATGAATTAATATGTTATTTGAAGAGCAGAGGAATACTTGCAGTCTTTCATTATATCCCTTTACATTCATCTCCCAATGGTATTAAGTGGGGAAGATTCAAAGGAGAAGATATATATACAACAAAAGAAAGTGAAAGACTTGTTAGATTACCGCTCTATTACGGACTTGGAGAAGAAAAGGTAAGATATATAGCTGGGTGTGTAAAAGACTTTTACATAAAGGGGCGAAAATAATGTCTTCCTATATAGATGATAAGAACTTGATGGCTGAATGTATAAAATTAAAAGATTTTTCTATAGTTAACAATATAATAGAAAAGAAGAAAAAGGAATGGACTTTTGTAATTGAATATGGAGAGAAAATAATAGGCTATAATATTTATAGGATAAAGAATTTATCAGATTTATATGGTTTTGAGATTTATGGTATAGCATTCTTTTTTAAAGGTGTAGCACATGGGTTTGAAGAAGAAATGTATAAAAGAATTGAACAATTAGTGTGTGAATTAAAAAGAAGCATAAATGGAAAAGAAGCGTACTATATAATGAAAATCCCTTGTGATAACCTTATGTTATTAGATTGTATAAATAAGAACTTTGAAAAAACAATTTTTTGTGGAAGTACTGTCTGCTATTATGCAGATTTGTGTGTTGGAGAAGGAAAAAGTGCGTTGGATATAACAGTTAAGGTTTTGGGAGTAGAGGAGAAAAAAGCGTATATTAAAGAACTTAGAAAGTTATCTTATGATGCATTTGATAAATTTTTTGGACAATACCATATATCTTATGTTAAAAGACATTAAGCTCCGGAAATATATAGT
>JAEZDX010000602.1 GCA_023417975.1 Bacillota bacterium | reverse complement strand
GAATTGACGCTGTGACCAAGCTACATAATACTCTCCGTTTATCTCAAAGTTTGTCATATCAAGCGAAATAGTCTTTCCTGCTTCACATAAATATGAACCGTCTTTCTTTACAACACGCTGAGGTCGTGACCAATCAGCTGCGCACATTGGGTTACCACCACTTCTCAGCTTCATAACGTGACACTCTTCATGGAAAAACTCTCCTGGAGTTGCAGCATGGAATATATATAAATCTTCTCCTACAATGTGGAATTCAGGAGCCCAAAGCAATCCTCCTATTCCTTCATGTGTATGAGAATCAAGTATTAATACTTCCTCGGCATCCACGAGGCCTGGAATAGTATCTGCTTGTCTCATATATAAAGTGTGATTGTAATCAGCATCATTAGTTGCAATAAAGTAGTATTTACCTTTCCATTTAGCAACACACGGATCTGCTCTGTTTATTGCAACAGGAAATACGTAATTATCTTGATGAACTATTCCATTAACTTTATATGTTCCCGGCATAGACCACTCAACCGATGAGGCATCCCAGTCTACAAGCTTTGTGTCAGTAGTGCCGTCGCTGTACACAGCTGTAGCTTTCACAGCCTTTAAATCCTGCTCTGATGCAGCATATACTCTTTCAGGAACTTCTATCTTTACGTTTTCAGGAACTGAGAGCTTACATGTTAGTCTATGAGCTACTTCCTTAGATACACTTATAACATTCCTGTGTACTATTCCCTCAATACCTGCATACACAGGTTCAAGAACAAAAGCTTCCGTCTTTTCCGGAGCTGCAGCAGCATCTAAACATGTAACATCAGTCATAAGGTTTTTATAGTAATTGTCATTTTCGTCGCACCAAGTAATTACATAAGCTTTCTTTTCTTGATTATAACGACAAGTTACATCCTTTACATATGTATCTGCCTTAAGGTCGATCAATCCAGCTTCCTCATACTGTAAAAGATCTTCAGAAGTAAATAGCAGTACTTTTCCCTTGCTTTGTTCATCCACTTTCCCATTACATTCTATACGCACGGCAACAACTCCAAAAGTACCGTCTGCCATATAAAATATATATGGATTTTTCAAGCTCTTGGCGTTAAGTGTCCCATCTTCATTATCTGTTGCCTTGGCAAACAAAACCCCTGAATTATGGTTTAAATCCTTAAAGTACTTTCCATCTTCACTATATGCCAGATGCATGCTATAAGCCAGCTTCTCTGCATAAATAATATCCTCCTGCGGTAATCTGGTATAACAAAGTACAAAACTAGAATCATTCTTAACTTTTGATATCATTATAAACTCTCCTCCTAAATTGGTAACTTGAAATGATTAACAAATAACTTAGTATCACAATTGAATGAAATCAATTGCATTTCACTGTTTTATAATCAAAATTATAAAATATGCCCCATATTTAAACAATGATTTATCCTCACAGGAAATTGATATATTCTACTACAGAAATATTGACATGAGATGGGATTGTTCTTCATATTTTATCCCTTTTTCGTATTTAATTATTCTCTTTATACAAACACCTATTTGATATATCTTGCTATACCGTTTTCATTATACTTATGTTATATTAGAAATAATATGATTTATTTTATTAAGTTTTTGATTTATTCTGCTAGGAGTGTTGATGTATTATGTTTAAAGTGACTGCAATAGGCTATGAATTCAGTCATCCATTAGGCTTAAATATTTACCGTCCCAAGGAAACGGATTACTATTTACTTCTTTTTTTCAGAACTGATGCCGAAATAATGATTGACGGTCGTTATATAACGATGAGTCCTAATACTTTTTTTCTATATCCAAAGGGTGAACCGCACATATACCGTAAATTGGATGGACTTTTCAGTAATGACTGGATTCATTTTGACATTGACTTTAGTGATAAATTATTTGAGGAACTTCAGATCCCTTTTTTGACTCCTATTTGTCTATATGACAGTCTTCCAATCAACATGCTAATGTATGATTTAAGAAATGAATTTATAAGCACAGGCGTCCATCATAGAGAAATTATGGATTTAAAAATGCGTACTTTGTTTTATAAATTAAGCGATGTCTATGAAAAGAGCCTATCAGAATCGCGAAATATGAACAGATATCAGGAAATTCTTCAGTTACTTAGATATCAAATAAATACATATGAATATCTTCATGCCAATATTTCCGATATTTCCTCCAAGCTAAATATAAGTAGTTCTTATCTTGCTCATTTATACAAAGACTATTTTCACGCCTCTATAGGACAAGAACTTATTAGCAGTAGAATCAATTATGCCAAGCAACTTTTACTGCATCCAAAATATTCTATTGCCGAAATAGCTGTTACCTGTGGCTATGAGAATGTAGAGCACTTTTCCAGACAATTCAAAAAAATAACAGGCTTCACTCCTAGCTCATATCGTCAGCGGTCATTATATGATAAATAGAAGAGATTGTTTCAAAACAACCTCTTCTTTGTTCTTATATTCGAGATCATATATGTTTTAAATTATGAAGTATGCAATTTCACATATATTACATGTTTTTTTGTATTCCTTGTCATAACCTTAACTCCTCGTATAATTGCATACTAATTATTCCAACGTAAAGGAAGCAAGACTCGCACTTCCATTTCCCGTATACGTGAAATATAATGCCTGTATACCGTCAGGAATTGCTATATCTGCACAATATTCCTTCCATACATTTGTAAATACTACAGGTATACTTCCAAGTGCCGGTCCGTTCCAAGATGTTTTAACTTCAAAAGCACCACTGCAATAGCCTCGCACTTTAATTTTTACCTTCTTAACACCCTTACAATCAAAATACTTGAAGCCTGCTGTTGCAGATGCCTTCATATTGGCAATATATCCGGCTTCTTCATCCCCATCTCTTCCGTCTTGAGTTATCTTTGGAAACTGATTATCCATCCATGCTCCTGTACAATCAGTGTAAATTGATTCATCTTTGCAGAACAAGTTACATGCCAAATATGCAGGATACTCTCCGCGTCCTTCCAGTGGTCCTCCATTAGGTCCGCAGGAAGTCATCTCTACTTGAGGAATCGTCCCATCATTTCTAAATTCAATTTGCTCAATGCATCCTTGACGACTAAAGTTAGTTCCATTTGTATGCCTATGATAGAAAATATACCATTTATCGTTGATTTGAATAATGCTGCCATGATTATTTCCACCATAATACATAGGTTTTTCTGCGGGCTTATAGGAATCTATGTGAAGATCATTATTGCTTACAATAACTCCTTTGAATTCAAAGCCCTTAGTTGGATATTTACTTGTTGCATAGCATAGCTCGTGCATAACAACAGAGGAATAAACAAAATAATATGTAGCCCCCTTCTTTCTTATAGAAGGCGCTTCAAAAAATTGATGTCCCTCATACCCGCTTCCTTTACTGTAGGGCTCACTAGGTGCCACAATTACCGGTTCTTCCTCTATAGTAAGCATATCCGCTCCAAGTACTGTCGCCCTTGCACCCTTTCTTGATTTGTCACAAACTGCACAAAAACCTGTATAAAGATATGTTTTTTCA
>JAEZDX010000563.1 GCA_023417975.1 Bacillota bacterium | reverse complement strand
ATGGCAATACCGGCTAACATTGAAGCGAGCATTACCTTATCTCTAAAGCTTTCTGTAAGTTCATTATTTATCATAGAATTAAAGCAGGAGCTGAATAGCTGAAAGCCCTTTTCAGCATATATGTCAGATATGGCTGATGCATTTGTATTTAAATAGCTTTCTACAAGATGAGTAAAAGCATCAACTGCTGTATTTACTGTAATGGAATATGGAAGGTTATCGGTGAAGCTGCTGTCCAAGTAAGCAATAGATGGAGGTATTTTCTGACCTAAATTTTTCTTTGTTTTTTCGCTGTGTACTGTGACTATACTATATGGGGTGACTTCAGATCCTGTGCCGGAGGTTGTTGGTATTGCAACTACCGGAATAGCTTCAAGGCTGACACCGGAAAAAATATTATGTCTATTTATATGAGGGTTTTTAATAAAAAGAGCTATTGCTTTTGCAGCATCCAAAGGCGACCCGCCGCCGATACCTATAACAAAATTGACAGCTGATTCACTGCCAATATGGGATGCCTTCTCTATAGTCTCCAAAGATGGATTTTCTTCAACCTCATCAAAAATGCAATAATTAATACCTAATTCCGTCAAAGCCTTGACTACACTTTCCAAAGAGCCGTTCTTTTTTGAGGAGCTTTTACCTGTGACTATAAGCGCATTACTGCCAAGTTCTTTCATGGCAGTTTTATTTTTTTCAATACAACCTCTGCCAAAGTAAACTTTTGTAGGCATAAAAAAATTATAATTCATAAACAACTAAGACCATCTCCTTATAGTTCTTCAAATTCTAGTATATTGGGTACTATCTTCTTTTAGTTTTTGAATATATTCAAGTGCTTTTTCTTCACCGGCTTTAAATTCTATGTCGCTACATATTTTTAAAGCTGCTTTGTAGTATCCCATAGCTGCAGTCTTATCATTATTCGCTGCATATATAGAGCCTAAGCTAAGCAGAATATTCGCTTTACACTTTTGATTACCTGTATTTTCATAAAGCAGAAGTGCTTTCTCGAAGAATGATTGAGCTTCACATAAATTACCGCTTTCACGGTATAGGCACCCTATATTATATAGAGTATCTAGTTCGCCTTGCTTATACTCGCTTTCTCGACATATAGCAATTGCCTCATCATAATATTTTAAAGCTTTGGGTATATTATTTTGACTCATAAACATAGAACCTAAATTGTTTAGTTGTAATATCTCACCAACTTTATAACCTGTTTTCCTATATATATCAAGAGCGTTATTATAATATTTTAAAGCTTCAGCGAAGTTTTTTTCATCACAAAATATATTGCCAATCATTCCAAGAGCATTTGCTTCACCTTGTTTATAATCAATTTGCCTATGTATTTCTATAGCTGCCTTAGTATATAATAAGGCTTTATCCAAATCTCCCTTAAGTCTGTAGGTCGTACCTAAGTTTAGCAGTTGGTTAGCTTCGCCTTGTCTACTTCCGATTTCATTATTAATTTGTACTGCTTGGGAAAAGTATTTAATTGCTTCATCTTGATGGCCCTTTGAACTGTATATGAATCCTATATTGGCCAAGGTATTGGCTTCACCTTGTCTGTTTCCGTTTTCTCGATTCATCTGAAGCGTTTCTAACTGATGTTTAAGCTCTTCGTGCTGTTTTACATTTAAGTAGCTTTCATATAGCATTGGATTAATATCTCTTATTCTATCTATGATTTGATCAACTACGGGTCTGCTTCTTGTGTTCAAATCTATTTCTGTAAGAAGCTCCTTTAAATATTCAGGCTTATTCAGCTTTGAAGCTTTTAAACAGTTGAATAACAAGTCAGCACGGCCTAAAATTATTTCACTATGGTTACTTTCATCAATATTACCTAAATTATTGTAAAGGAACATGGCAAGCTCATAGTGATTGTTAAATTCCTTGCCAATTTGAATTACTCTGTTTTTTACTGCCTTTTGAAGTCTTTCTAAGGCAATCTCACCAGCTAAGACTAGCCCGTTTAATTCATCTAAAATTTGATGTTCTTCATAGGATAATTCTCCGCTGAAGGGCTTATAAATTAGATCATGCTCAACTTCAGCCCAAGCAAGCATCAGAGCTGAAGCAATTTGAATTTCTATTAAAGGCTTATCATATTTCTTTAGTTCATCAGGTAAATCTTTGGATTTTAAATATACTCTATAATGGGTAGCCCAGTAGCCGGAAAAGCGCTTTTTATATTCATTGCCTTGTAAGCCATTAATTTGCACACTTTCAGGAAATAACTTGCATTCTTTTATTTCAAAATTTGATTCTATAAATTGTTGGACTTTGTTAAGGTCACCAGGAAAGTAAAGAGCAATGCGAACACCGGAGAAGTCAACTATATCTTCATATATATCTTCAAAAGAATTATAGCTCTTTTGATAATTGCGTTTTTCCAGCTTATCCCTAAGTCTTTCAACTTTTTTAGCTCTGCTTGTAACTATAGCCCGTATACCCATTTGTTCCATATTTGTTTCACAAATGCGAGCACATATTCCTGATACTTTCTCATAGAAGTTATAATCATTTGTATAATGCTTTAAAAAGTTTTCTATAATGCTCATGGTCAATTCCCCCAATTTGACATAAGTATACTGATACAAAATGTAATTATATCAGATTATATCACATTGGAGCTTTGAACTCTACTTTACGTGAAGATTTGCACCTTTATACCAAATCGAATTCGCCTTCAAAAAATCCTATAGTATATTCAAGTACTTCTTCTTCCCATGCTTTCATATTAAAAGTATGATCTCCACCTTCCACAGTATGCAGTACTGCCCTAGACTCATATACTTCAAGATATTTTTCGGAGGTTGTAAACGGAACTGTGGCATCTTTATCACCATGTAGCACAAGTACATTTTTATCAAAGGTTGCTGCCCTTGCAAATATATCCAACTTAAGAACGTCATCTAAAAAGCCTGTGCCAACTAAATAACCGCCTACATCCCAATAACCTAAAGATCTCATGCCCTTAATATCTTCTTCGCTTCTGCCATAGGTAACTAACTGTCCCATATTTCCTGCAGGAGCCCAAAGGCATAAAGACTTAATATCTTCTTTGCAGTCGCCTGCCAGCATGCTGGCCACAGCACCACCCATACTTAGTCCAACAACTCCTATTTTTGACTGGTCCACAAAATCAAGTGTTTTTGTATAATTCAATATTGCTTTTGCATCTTCTAGCTCTTTTGAAATTGTCATGTCAACAAAATCTCCGTCACTTTCTCCGCTTCCTGCAAAATCGAAGCGAACGCTTGCTATACCTTTTGCTTCAAGCATTCTTGAAAGCTTGACAAATATGAAATGGGGTTCCATCTTATTTCCGGTAAAACCATGGAAAATTAGGACCATGGGAACTTTTCCATTAATGTTTTCAGGAATGTGCAGCATACCTCTAAGGGTTAGACTATTATTTTTAATTTCAACTGCTTTTTGCATGTAACTACCTCCATTGTTTCTTTTTCTTATAATTATATAATAAAATTGTATTGTTTTCCATTTGAATAGAAGGCGAGTACTGAGTTTTACAGCTGTATTTTAGAAGTGTTATAATCATACTGAGGTGAATTTTATGATCGTTATATTATCTCCGGCAAAAACTTTAAACATGGAGCTGGCAAAAAATACTGATATTTTTACAAAGCCGCAATTTGTAAAAGAAGCCGGACTGTTGATGAAGGAGCTTAGAAAATATTCTCCACCAGAGATGGAAGGCTTATTAAAAATAAGCAGTCAGCTTGCAGAGCAGAGCTTTAAAAAACATATAAGATGGACAGAGGAGTCGAATTTATATAATGCTAAACAAGCTCTTCTAGCGTATGACGGTGCAGTGTATCAAGGCATAGATTCTAAATACTTTAATGAAGCTCAACTGCTATTTGCCAATAAGCATCTTAGAATACTTTCAGCTTTATACGGTGTACTGAGACCATTAGACTTAATACAACCCTATAGAT
>JAEZDX010000511.1 GCA_023417975.1 Bacillota bacterium | reverse complement strand
ATTACAAACTGTTTAAGCTTATTAATTGCCGAACCGTCCTCAATCGTACTAAGCAAAAGCTTTCTCGCCTCTTCCACCTTAGAAGCTTTTTTTGCAAGTAAGACCATCATACTTCCCAATGTGAGACATAACTCAAAAAGATCTGACGGCCCGTTTCCCATCAGTGTATCTATGGCCTCCTTAATCTCTAAAGCATTTCCTATAGCAAAGCCAAGGGGCTGATCCATATCGGATATTACTGCTATTGTTTCTCTGCCAACATTCTTACCTATATTAACCATAGCCTCAGCCAATCTTTTTGCATCCTCAAAGGATTTCATAAAGGCACCATCTCCTACCTTTACGTCCAATACTATGCCGTCAGCTCCTGCGGCAATCTTCTTACTCATTATACTGGAGGAAATCAGTGAAATATTGTCTACAGTACCCGTAACATCTCTAAGTGCGTACAGCTTTTTGTCCGCTGGTGCCAAGTCCGCTGTTTGAGCCATTATTGCCAGCTTATTTTTATTTACATTTTCAACAAACTGCTTTTCGGTAATCTCCACGGAAAAGCCTCTGAAGGATTCCAATTTATCTATGGTTCCGCCCGTATGTCCTAAGCCTCTTCCCGACATTTTAGCCACAGGTATACCCAGTGCAGCTACCATAGGAGTAAGAACTAAAGATGTAGTATCTCCAACTCCTCCGGTACTGTGCTTATCTACCTTCATTCCTTCAATCCTTGAAAGATCCAATATATCTCCTGAATGGACCATTGCCATTGTAAGATCCGACGTCTCTCTCATATTCATCTTTTGAAAATATATTGCCATTAAGAGCGCCGATACCTGATAATCAGGTATATTTCCCTTAGTATAGTTATCTATAAAGAAGTTAATTTCCTCTGTACTGAGCTCCCCGCCATTCCTCTTTTTGATTATCAAATCGTACATTCTCATAGCACAGACTCCTTATACTCATATTATTTAATATCTATCTTCTGAAGGACTTACAGTTCCTTCTCCCTGAGCTTCCTTGATAATAGCTATTCCGGCACTAAGTCCAAGTCTGTTAGCTCCCGCTTTCATCATTTCTGACACTGTTTTATAGTCTCTTATGCCCCCAGAAGCCTTTACTCCGACGTCTTCTCCCACAGTTTCTCTCATTAAAGCTACATCATGAGCATTGGCACCACTTGTAGAAAAACCTGTTGAAGTTTTAACGAAATCCGTTCCTGCTTCTTTAGCTATTTGACATACCTTAACCTTTTCCTCATCAGTCAATAAGCAAGTTTCTATAATAACCTTTACCAGCGCCTTTCCTTTTGCTGCCTCAACTACTGACTTAATATCTTCCTTCACCACATCATACTTTTTGTCTTTAAGCGCGCCTATATTTATGACCATATCAACTTCCTGTGCTCCCAATTCTATAGCTTGCTTAGTTTCAAAAGCTTTAACTTCCTTTGTGTTTGCCCCAAGAGGAAAGCCAATCACTACACATGTCTTTATATCCGTACCCTTTAATTGCTCAGCTACTAAAGCTGTATGATACGGATTTACGCATACAGAAGCAAATCCATATTCCTTTGCTTCTGTACAAAGCTTTTTCACTGCTTCTTCACTTGCCTCCGGTTTCAAAATTGTATGGTCTATATATTTTGCTAAGTTCATTTCAATCAAACTCCCTTTCTCTTAATTTGGAACTTTTCAGACCCCTTCAAAACTAAATTAGGACTTATGGTTATTTCTTTTATATCTTTTTTCTCAGTACCCTCGCTTAATTCCAAAAGCATATTTGCTGCTGCTCTTCCTAATTCCACCGGCGAGTCGTCCACATAACTTATACCTATGCCGAGAATATCTAACAAATCCAGCTTATCGAACCCTATAATCGCTAAATCCTCAGGTATTAATTTATTTTCACTGTACATGGCTCTGATACATCCGAGAGTCATCATATTACTGCTTATTAGCAATGCTGTTGGCCCATCTTTCATATCGAGCACTTCCTTGGTTATGTCATATGCCGTACGTAATCTGTAATCGCCACGAAATATATAATCCTCATTTATACCTATATTATTAAAAGCAAGAGCTTTTTTATATCCGTTCAATCTATCCAAGGCAGGCTCAGAGTTCAGCCTTCCTGTAATAATACCAATTTTAGTATGCCCTTCTTTAATAAAATAATTAACAGCATCAAATGCACCTTTTATATTATCTACAAAGACACCGTTAAGTTTTGCATATTTAACACTGGAAGCAGCCAAGACTAATGGAACCTCCATATTCTCCAGAGCATTCAGATATTCACTGTTAAACTCATCTTCACCAAAGGCAGGAGTCATAATAACACCTTTAACTCCTTGCTTTTTTAATAGTCTCAATGCTCTTATTTCCTTATCAATATTATCATCAGTATTGAAGAAAACTATATTAAAATCCTTTGTCTCAGCAACCTCGCTTATTCCTTTTATTATTTCGCCAAAATATGAATTTGTTATATCCGGCACTATTACTCCTATAGTATTGGGTTCGTTTTTAGACAGATTTCTTGCTATACCGTTTGGCGTATAGTCCAATTCCTCAATAACCCTTAATACTTTTTTCCTTGTAGCTTCACTGACATATCCTGAATTATTAATTACTCTTGATACTGTTGCCAAAGATACCTGTGCTCGTTCTGCTATATCATTTATAGTAATTGCCATGATATTTTAGCCTCCTGCCTCATCGTTATAGATGTGTGAGTTTTACATTTGAGAATTTATAATGTCAACGCTTACAGCTTAACTATATTACAATAATGCCAGTACTGTCAACAATAAACATGTAACTTTTTTCATCATTGTATGAAAGTTTTTTCACAGCATTCTTTTAAAGCTATCACTTGATTTCCCACATCATAAAAACAGACTGCAGTAGCCCTCTGCAGTCTGTTCTCTCTATTTATTAGCCCCCTAAATACGCCTTCTTAACCTTTTCGTCATGAAGAAGATCTATAGCATTTCCTTCTAACTCGATCTCTCCGTTTGTAATTATATATGCCCTATTAGCAACCTTTAATGCCATGCTTGCATTTTGCTCTACAAGAAGTACCGTGGTTCCCTCTTTATTTATTTCCTTTACTATATTGAAGATTTCCTTCACTACAAGAGGCGCTAAACCCATGGAAGGTTCATCAAGAAGCAGCAGTCTAGGCTTTGACATTAGCGCACGAGCTATAGCAAGCATCTGCTGTTCACCGCCTGAAAGGGTTCCTGCAAGCTGCTGTTTCCTTTCATGCAGTCTCGGAAATATTGAAAAAACCCTATCAAAATCCTGCTTTACCCCAGTCTTATCCTTTCTTGTATAGGCTCCCATTTCTAGATTCTCCATTACAGACATCTGAGGAAACACTCTTCTTCCTTCAGGTGACTGCGAAATTCCAAGTGAAACTATTTCTGAAGCCTTGGTTTTTCCTATATCCTTTCCCTCAAAGGTTATATTTCCGGACTTCATCTTTTCCAAACCTGATATTGTCCTCAAGGTAGTTGTTTTTCCCGCTCCGTTCGCCCCAATAAGTGTAACTATTTCGCCCTCTTCAATATGAATATTTATTCCTTTTAAAGCATGTATTACCCCATAAAATACATTTACATCTTTAAGCTGAAGCATTCTATTCGTCCTCCTCACCCAGATAAGCTTTTACTACTTCAGGATTATTCTGAACCTCCTGAGGAGTCCCGTTTGCAATAAGCTTTCCATAATCAAATACAAATATTTTTTCACAAATATCCATAACCAGCGACATAT